>NZ_JBJJLR010000006.1:0-154100 GCF_046230975.1 Pseudomonas sp. KCJK9058 | reverse complement strand
GACCGGCATCTCTCGATACCGGCCTTCGTGCTTACTTGGCCTGGTAGATGATCCCCGGGCTGCACTGCACCATCTGGTAATGGTCCGGCAAGCCGTTCAGCGCTTCCGAGGCGCCGAGGAACAGGTAGCCACCTGGCTTGAGGGTACTGTGAATGCGCAGCAGGATGTCCTTCTTCACCTGCGCCGAGAAATAGATCAGCACATTGCGGCAGAACACGATGTCGAACTTGCCCAGACTGGCATAGCTGTCGAGCAGGTTGAACGAGCGAAACTCGACACGGCTGCGAATCGCTGGCTTGACCGCCCAACGCCCCGGCCCCTTGGGGTCGAAGTAGCGCTGCAGGCGCTCCTGGGACAGGCCGCGGGCAATCGCCAGGCTATCGTATTCGCCGGTCTTGCAGTTGGTCAGCATGGTGCCGGAGAGGTCGGTGGCGACGATCTGCGCCCCCATCTTCAACTGACCGAGGTTGCTGCGCTCGAACTCGTCGATCGCCATCGAGATGGAATACGGCTCCTGCCCCGACGAACAGGCCGCCGACCACATGCGCAGGCGCTGGCCGGGGTTGTTGCGGATGAACTCGGGGATCACCTTGTTCTTCAACACCTCAAAGGGGTAGGTGTCGCGAAACCACAGGGTCTCGTTGGTGGTCATGGCATCGACCACCTGCTCGCGCAAACCACCGCGCGGCTGGGCCTGAATGCGCTGCACCAGCTCACCCAGGCTCTTGATGCCCTGTTGTTCCATCAGCTTGTTGAGACGGCTGGAAACCAGGTACTGCTTATTCTCGCCCAGCAGGATGCCACAGGCTTTCTCCAGGAAGACCCGGAACTGTTCGAAATCCAAATTACCCGTAGACACTACTGCCGCCTCTTTTCAATCACTGGTGCCGGGGGCATGCCCCCGGCTGCTTCAATGCGCTGCCTTGATCCGGTCGACCACCCGTTGGGCCAGGTCGTCCGGCTTGAACTTGGCCAGGAAGTCATCGGCGCCGACCTTCTTGACCATTGCCTGGTTGAACACCCCGGAAAGCGAAGTATGCAGGCAGATGTGCAATTTTTGCATGCGCGGATCGCTGCGAATCTCCGCGGTTAGCGTATATCCGTCCATTTCCGGCATTTCAATGTCCGAGATCATCATCAGGAACTCTTCTTCCGGCTTTTTGCCCTCATCCACCAGCTGACGCAGGTAGTTCAGCGCCTGACGGCCATCATTGAGCGCCACCACCTCGACCCCAACGGTCTGCAGGCAACGGCTGACCTGCTTGCGCGCCACTGACGAGTCGTCGACGGTCAGCACCCGCATCAACACCGCCTTGTCCTGCACTTCGGCATCGATCACACCGGCCGATACCGACTCGGACGACGGCGACACTTCGGCCAGCACCTTCTCCACGTCGATGATCTCGACCATGCGGTTGTCCACCCGGGTGACCGCGGTGAGGTAGTGATCACGGCCAGTACCCTTGGGTGGCGGATGGATCTCTTCCCAGTTCATGTTGACGATGCGCTCCACCGAATGCACCAGGAAGCCTTGGGTCTTGGTGTTGTACTCGGTGATGATCACGAAGCTGTTGCGTGTGTCTTCCTGCAGCGGTCGCAACCCGGTGGCCATCGACAAGTCGAGGATCGGGATGGTCGACCCACGAATATTGGCAACGCCACGCACCACAGGGTGCGCCTTGGGCAGCAGGGTCAGCGCAGGGCATTGCAGTACTTCCCTGACCTTGAACACATTGATGCCGTAAAGCTGTTCGCCATTGAGGCGGAACAGCAGCAATTCCAGGCGATTCTGCCCCACCAGCTGCGTGCGCTGGTTGACCGAATCCATAACACCCGCCATGCCAGACTCCTTAACGTTTCAGCCTTTCGTTGCAACTCAGGTAGCGAGTCGGCACGGGCTTTGCTTTTTTGAGTGTCATGCACACGAAAACGACATTTTCCCGACGATTGACACGCCTGCTGACTGGCCCGCTGGCCACGCTGTGCCTGCTGATGCCCGGCGTTCGCACGGTGGCGAACGCGTTCACCTTGCCTGAACAGCTTATCGGTGTCACCCAAGGGTTTCTTGAATTCACCGTTGAAGATTATCTGTCCACTACCCAGACCGCCGGCCGCTATGAAATCCAGGTCAACCCGCTGGACCCACGCCTGCGCATGCCGTTGTGCAGCCAGCAGCTGGACGCCTCACTGGAAAGCCCGGCCCAGCCGCTGGGCCGGGTCACGGTACGGGTACGTTGCAACGGCGCAGCACCGTGGACGGTATTTGTGCCGGCCACCGTGCGACTTTTCCGCGACGTGGTGGTGGTGACCCGCCCGCTCAAGCGCGACAACACGGTCGGCGAAGGTGACGTGGCCCTGCGCGAGCGCGATGTCGGCACCCTGGGCCAAGGCTTTCTGACCGAGCTGGACCAGGCGGTGGGCATGAAGATGCTGCGCCCCACGGTGATCGACCAGGTGCTCACCCCGCAACACCTGGAACAGGCCGAGGTAGTGCGCAAGGGTGACCAGGTGGTGATCATTGCCCGCAGTGGCAGCCTGAGTGTGCGCATGCCGGGCGAAGCCCTGAGCAAGGGCGGCCTGAGCGAGCAGATCCGGGTACGCAACCTCAATTCAAAACGCGTGGTCAAGGCCAGGGTGACCGGCCCGGGCCAAGTCGAGGTCAGTATGTAGGCCAGCCACCAGATTGCGCTGGCAGTGAGGAACCGCTTTTCCTAAACTGTGTCAGAACACGGGTTCGCGGGCTTGCCGACAGGCGGCAATGCATTTGTGCCTAAAGTTTATATCGGGTTGGCCGAAAACAAGGCAAGCGTCCAAATACCCAGAGGTTTCTGATCATGGTCATCGACTTCAGTCGTTTGAATAACTCTCCGTCCGTCACGGGCGGCGTGCGCGGCAACACCGCGTCCGGCAGCGCCGAAAAACCGGCAGCCAGCCAGGAAGCGGTGAAAGACACCAGCGCCAGCGGAGAGGCGGTACACCTCAGCCAGGAGGCACAGCAGTTGCAGAAAATCAGCGACAAGCTGCGCGACGAGCCCGTGGTCAACAGCGCCCGTGTGGCCCAGTTGAAGCAGGCAATCGCCGACGGCAGCTACCAGGTCGATGCCGGCCGGGTCGCCAGCAAACTGCTTGATTTCGAAGCCCAGCGCTGACCGTACGGCGCGCTGACTTCACGGACGCCAGAAAAGCCAAGAGTTAGCCATGCACGACACCACCTTGCTGCAACTGATCGAAGATGACATTGCCCCGATGCAGGAACTGCTCGACCTTCTGCACAAGGAAGCAATCGCCCTGCATGGCCGCGACATGCCGCTGCTGGAGCAAATCCTGGCGCGTAAGCAGTCGTTGATCATCTTGCTCGAGCAGCACGGCCAGCGCCGCAGCCAATTGCTCGGCAGCCTGGGCCTGAGTGCCGACCGCACCGGCGTGCAGGCTGTAGCCGCGCAGTCACCCCATGGTGATGTGATGCTGCAGCGGCTCGACATGTTGTCGCAACTGATGGACGAGTGCCAGCAGGTCAACCAGACCAATGGCCGGATCATCCAGGTGCAGCAACACGTCACCAACAACCAGATTCGCATCCTTCAGGGCGGCGACTCGCCTTCGCTCTACGACAGCCGTGGCAGCACCTCGCCGCTGGCCAAGCCGCGCGCGCTCAGCCAAGTGTGATTTTTCTATCAAGGCACAGAACATAGTGGCAAAATGCCGTTACTTGCGTGTGTCGCTTTTGCCTGGAGAACGATAAGCTGTGTTCAATGAATCCGATGCCCCGCAACCACCCAAGGTGTTGAGCACCCCCTTGGAGATTGCGGCCAACTTGCGGCAGCTGCAGGAAAGCCACGACCCCCTGATCATCACCTTCCATGACCGCAGCCAGCGCTTCCAGAGCTATGTGGTGCACGTGGACCGCGAAAGCAACACCCTGGCACTGGATGAGATGATCCCCCGTGACGGCGAGAAATTCATTGAGAACGGTGAGCACTTCCGTGTCGAAGGCTTCCACGATGGTGTACGCATCGCCTGGGAATGCGATCACACGCTGAAAATCAGCGAAGTCGACGGCCACCGTTGCTACAGCGGCGCCCTGCCGCAAGAGATGACCTATCACCAGCGCCGCAACGCCTTCCGCGCCGCGCTGAAGCTATCGCAGCTGGTCGACATCATCCTCGACGGTGCTCACCTCAAGGGCAACGGCGCCATGCGAGGCAAGCTGCTGGATATCTCGGCCACTGGCTGCAAACTGCGCTTTGAAGGCAATGTCGAAGACCGTTTGCAACTGGGCCAAGTGTATGAGCGTTTCAAGGCGGGCAACCCACTGGGCCTGGTGGACACCATGGTCGAGCTGCGTCATCTGCACTATGAAGAGCGCATCAACACCACCTTTGCCGGCGTACGCTTCCACAACCTGAGCGGCCAGGCTCAACGCAAGATCGAGAGTTTCGTGTACCAGCTGCAGCGTGAAGCTCGGCGGTTCGACAAGGACGATTATTGATCGTCGGTCGGTAAAACAGAAAACGCCACCTGCTGAGGTGGCGTTTTCATTTGTGTTTCTGCTGGGCTGGCCTCTTCGCGGGTAAACCCGCTCCTACACCGACTTGCTGACCTCTTCAGGTTCAGGCGCCTGTTGCTGCGCGCCCTTCTCTTCATCCTCGGTATCTTCAGCCGCCACCGGCGCCTGCATCACGTCCTGCACCGTCTGCTCATCCACCCGCGGGTCCAGCGCCGCCGACAACGGCGAACCGGCCGCCGGCATCGCCACGTGGCCCAGCGGTGCGTCCTGCACCTGATGCAGGCCGGTAACCGCTTTCGGCCGAATACGCCAGACCAGCACCAGAGCAAAGAATACGAAGAACGCATACAGCATCTGCGCGCCCAGCACTTTCATCAGAACCCCTGCCGCCAGGGGGCCGACGCATGCCCCCACACCGTAGGTCACCAACAGCATCGCCGTCAGCGATACCCGGCGCTCGCTTTCCACGTGGTCATTGGAAAAGGCAACCGCCAGCGGGTACAGGCAGAACTGCAGCAACGAGATCAGGAAGCCGATACCGAATAGCAACTCCAGCGGCACACTGGGCAGTATCGCCAATGGCGCAGCCGCCAGCGCCAGCCCCACTGCCACACTCCGAATCAGCACCGCCCGGTCATAACGGTCAGACAACCAGCCCAGCGGCCACTGCACCAGCAGGCCGGCAAAAATGCAGCTACCCATGAACAGACCGATCTGCTCGGTACTCATCCCCTGGCTTGACGCATATAAAGGCGCCAGACCGTAGAACGAGCCGACAATCAGCCCCGAGCCCAAAACCGTACTGAGCGACTGCGGCACGCGCTTGATGAAAAACTTCGGCTCCATCGGTGCCGGGCGCAAGGGCGCCGGGTGAATACGCCGGGTCATCGCCACGGGCACCAGGCACAGGGCAAAGCACATCGCCACCAGCATCAGCAGCTCAGGGCCGAGCTGCGGGTGCACCACCAGAATCAACTGGCCAAGCACCAGCCCCAGGTACGAGGCAATCATGTAGCCGCTGAACACCGCGCCCCGGTGTTTCACATCGGCCTGCTCATTGAGCCAGCTCTCGATGACCATGTATTGGCACATCATCCCCAGGCCGACGATCATGCGCAGCCCGACCCAGGCCGGCAGCCAGCTGGTCAGGCCATGACCGAGCACCGCAGCGCCGACGATACCGGCACAGGTGGCATAGGCGCGTATGTGCCCTACCCGTCCGATCAGCCGGTGGCCAACCTTGCCGCCAACCGCCAGACCAAAGTAGTTGGCCGCCATCAACGCACCCACCCACAGGCTGTCGACGTGGTCGGCAGCCAGGCGCAGGGCCAGGTAGGTGCTGAGCAGGCCCGAGCCGATCAACATCATCAGCGCGGCGAAATACAACGACTGAAACGGCTTCCATACATTTCGCATACGTCCCGTGGAGCTCCCTGGTCAGGTGGCAGTTTTGGGTGCTAGCAGCATAAAGGCAAAAACCGCCTGGCGCAGGCCCCCCGACAGCTATTTGGCATTGCGGGGGCGTGCCCGGTGCAGGTTGTGTCGCGCTCAGGCCTGTGCCGCCAGGACCCGGCGCTCCCACGGCGTGATCTCGTCGAAGAAATCGCTCAGCTCAAGCGTCTTGCTGGCAATGTAGCCTTCGATGAACTCGCTGCCGAACAGTTCCCGCGCCAGCGCGCTGCGCTTGAGCCTTTCAAGGGCCGCGTGCAGCGTGCACGGCAGGCTCAGGTGCTCGGGCACTTCGAATTCGCCCTGGATGGCCGGCGACGGTTGCAAGCGCTGCTCGATGCCATGCAGCCCGGCGGCCAGGCTGGCAGCAATGGCCAGGTACGGGTTGGCATCGGCGCCAGGCAGGCGGTTTTCCACCCGTCGCGCTACCGGTGCACTGGCCGGAATGCGCAAGCCAGCGGCGCGATTGTCCTCGGACCAGCACGCATTGTTCGGCGAGGCATAGGGGTGGCACAGGCGCTGGTAGGAATTGACGTTGGGCGCGAACAGGGCGGTGAAGTCGGCCATGCACGCCTGTAACCCACCGATGAAGTGGTGGAAGGTGTCTGTCGGCAGGCCCTGCTCGTCACTGAACACGTTACGCCCGCTGCCGGCCTCGACCAGGCTCTGGTGAATGTGCATGGAACTGCCGGGCGTACGCGCCAGCGGCTTGGCCATGCAGACCACCGTCAGCCCGTGCTTGAGCGCCACTTCCTTGAGCAGGTGCTTGAACAGGAAGGTCTGGTCGGCCAACAGCAGCGGGTCGCCGTGCAGCAGGTTGATCTCGAACTGGCTGACACCCATTTCGTGCATGAAGGTGTCACGTGGCAGGCCGAGCGCGGCCATGCAGTGGTACACCTCCTTGAAGAACGGGCGCAGGCCGTTGTTGGAACTGACACTGAACGCCGAATGGCCCAGCTCGCGGCGGCCATCGCTGCCTACAGGCGGCAGGAACGGTTGCTGCGGGTCTGTGTTGGGGGCAAAGACGAAGAACTCCAGCTCGGTTGCCACTACCGGCGCCAGGCCCAGTGCCGCATAGCGGGCTATCACGGCTTTTAGCTGGCCCCGGGTGGACAGTGCCGAGGGCCGGCCATCCAGCTCGTTGGCATCGCAGATGGCCAAGGCGCGGCCGTCCTTGCTCCAGGGCAGGCGGTGGACCTGACTGGGTTCGGCCACCAGTGCCAGGTCGCCGTCATCACTGCCGTAGAACTTCGCCGCTGGGTAGCCACCCATGATGCACTGCAGCAGCACACCCCGGGCCATCTGCAGGCGACGGCCTTCGAGGAAGCCTTCGGCGGTCATCACCTTGCCGCGCGGAACGCCGTTGAGGTCGGGGGTGACGCATTCGATTTCATCGATGCCCTGGAGCTGAGCGGTGCTCATGACGCTTGTCCTTGTTGTTGTAGGCTGACAACAACATAGGCTGCGGGTGTTTAAAATATCAAGCAGCCTATATAGGTGTCTGTGTCACCCGCGAACAGGCCGGCACAGCCCCCCCTACTCCCGCAAGGTCATGCCATTGGCCGGCAACGGCAACGCCGTCTTGTAGCGCACCTGCTTCAGGGCAAAACTCGAACGAATATTGGCCACCCCCGGCAAGCGCGTCAGGTAATCGAGAAACCGCTCCAGCGCCTGGATGCTCGGCAGCAGCACCCGCAACAGGTAATCCGGGTCCCCGGTCATCAGGTAGCACTCCATCACCTCGGGCCGCTCGGCGATCTCTTCTTCAAACCGATGCAACGACTGCTCCACCTGTTTTTCCAGGCTGACATGGATAAACACATTCACATCCAGCCCCAGCACCTCAGGCGACAGCAAGGTCACCTGCTGGCGGATCACCCCCAGCTCTTCCATGGCCCGCACCCGGTTGAAACAAGGCGTGGGCGACAGGTTCACCGAGCGTGCCAGCTCGGCATTGGTGATGCGGGCGTTCTCTTGCAGGCTGTTGAGAATGCCGATATCAGTACGATCGAGTTTGCGCATAAGACAAAATCACCGGTTTTTTGTGTTTATGCGGAATGTTTATCTGCCCCGCTCAGCAAAGGCAATCAACTTGAGAGAAAAATTCTCCTGCCGGGCCACTAAGATGTAGGTGACGCTGACTTACCAGTCACAAGCCGGTACTCAGCGGCGGCCGCTTCAGAGCTCACAAAAACAAATACCCGAGCGAGCGTAAAAAGCATGAACGAGTACGCCCCCCTGCGTTTGCATGTGCCCGAGCCCACCGGCCGGCCAGGCTGCCAGACCGATTTTTCCTACCTGCGCCTCAACGATGCAGGTCAAGCCCGTAAACCCGCGATCGATGTCGATGCTGCCGACACTGCCGACCTGTCCTACAGCCTGGTCCGCGTGCTCGACGAGCAAGGCGACGCGCAAGGCCCCTGGGCCGAAGACATTGACCCGCAGATCCTTCGTCAAGGCATGCGCGCCATGCTCAAGACGCGGATCTTCGACAGCCGCATGGTGGTTGCCCAGCGCCAGAAGAAGATGTCCTTCTACATGCAAAGCCTGGGCGAAGAAGCCATCGGCAGCGGCCAGGCGCTGGCGCTGAACCGCACCGACATGTGCTTCCCGACCTACCGCCAGCAAAGCATCCTGATGGCCCGCGACGTGTCGCTGGTCGAGATGATCTGCCAACTGCTGTCCAACGAGCGCGACCCCCTCAAGGGCCGCCAGTTGCCGATCATGTACTCGGTGCGCGAAGCCGGCTTCTTCACCATCAGTGGCAACCTGGCGACCCAGTTCGTGCAGGCGGTCGGCTGGGCCATGGCATCGGCGATCAAGGGCGATACCAAGATCGCCTCGGCGTGGATCGGTGACGGCGCTACTGCCGAGTCAGACTTCCACACCGCCCTCACCTTTGCCCACGTATACCGCGCCCCGGTCATCCTCAACGTGGTCAACAACCAGTGGGCCATTTCCACCTTCCAGGCCATCGCCGGTGGCGAGTCGACCACCTTTGCCGGCCGTGGCGTGGGTTGCGGTATTGCTTCGCTGCGGGTTGACGGCAACGACTTCGTCGCCGTGTACGCCGCCTCGCGCTGGGCTGCCGAGCGCGCCCGCCGCGGCCTGGGCCCAAGCCTGATCGAGTGGGTCACCTACCGTGCCGGCCCGCACTCGACGTCGGACGACCCCTCCAAGTACCGCCCTGCCGATGACTGGAGCCACTTCCCGCTGGGTGACCCGATCGCCCGCCTGAAGCAGCACCTGATCAAGATCGGCCACTGGTCCGAAGAAGAACACCAGGCCGTCACGGCCGAGCTCGAAGCTGCGGTGATTGCCGCACAGAAAGAAGCCGAGCAGTACGGCACCCTGGCTAACGGGCACATCCCGAGCGCCGCCTCGATGTTCGAGGATGTGTACAAGGAGATGCCCGAACACCTGCGCCGTCAACGCCAGGAACTGGGGGTTTGAGATGAACGACCACAACAACAGCATCAACCCGGAAACCGCCATGGCCACCACTACCATGACCATGATCCAGGCCCTGCGCTCGGCCATGGATGTCATGCTTGAGCGCGACGACAATGTGGTGGTGTACGGCCAGGACGTCGGTTACTTCGGCGGCGTGTTCCGCTGCACCGAAGGCCTGCAGAACAAGTACGGCAAATCGCGCGTGTTCGACGCGCCCATCTCCGAGAGCGGCATCGTCGGTACCGCCGTGGGCATGGGTGCCTATGGCCTGCGCCCGGTGGTGGAGATCCAGTTCGCCGACTACTTCTACCCGGCCTCCGACCAGATCGTCTCCGAGCTGGCCCGCCTGCGTTACCGGTCGGCCGGCGAGTTCATTGCCCCGCTGACCCTGCGCATGCCTTGCGGCGGCGGCATCTATGGCGGCCAGACTCACAGCCAGAGCCCGGAAGCGATGTTCACCCAGGTCTGCGGCCTGCGCACCGTGATGCCGTCCAACCCTTATGACGCCAAAGGCCTGCTGATTGCCTCGATCGAATGCGACGACCCGGTAATCTTCCTGGAGCCCAAACGCCTGTACAACGGCCCGTTCGATGGCCACCACGACCGCCCTGTAACCCCGTGGTCGAAGCACCCGCACAGCGCCGTGCCCGACGGCTATTACACCGTACCGCTGGACAAGGCCGCCATTACCCGCCCTGGCAATGACGTGACCGTGCTGACCTACGGCACCACGGTGTACGTGGCCCAGGTGGCCGCCGAAGAAAGCGGCGTCGATGCCGAAGTGATCGACCTGCGCAGCCTGTGGCCGCTGGACCTGGACACCATCGTCGAGTCGGTGAAAAAGACCGGCCGTTGCGTGGTGGTGCACGAGGCCACCCGCACCTGCGGCTTCGGTGCCGAGCTGGTGGCGCTGGTGCAGGAGCACTGCTTCCACCACCTGGAGGCGCCGATCGAGCGCGTCACCGGCTGGGACACCCCCTACCCTCACGCACAGGAATGGGCTTACTTCCCCGGCCCTTCGCGGGTAGGTGCGGCACTGAAAAAGGTCATGGAGGTCTGAATGGGCACGCACGTCATCAAGATGCCGGACATTGGCGAAGGCATCGCGCAGGTCGAGTTGGTGGAATGGTTCGTCAAGGTCGGCGACATCATCGCCGAGGACCAGGTGGTGGCCGACGTCATGACCGACAAGGCCACTGTGGAAATCCCCTCGCCGGTCAGCGGCAAGGTGTTGGCCCTGGGTGGCCAGCCCGGGGAAGTGATGGCGGTCGGTAGCGAACTGATCCGCATCGAAGTGGAAGGCAGCGGCAACCATGTGGACGTGCCTCAGCCAAAACCGGTAGAGGCCCCGGCCGCCCCGATTGCAGCCAAGCCGGAACCGCAGAAAGACGTAAAACCCGCCGTGTACCAGGCGCCCGCCAACCACGAAGCTGCGCCCATCGTGCCGCGCCAGCCGGGCGACAAGCCGCTGGCCTCGCCGGCCGTGCGCAAACGCGCCCTGGACGCCGGTATCGAACTGCGTTATGTGCATGGTAGCGGCCCGGCCGGGCGCATTCTGCACGAAGACCTCGACGCCTTCATGAGCAAGCCGCAAAGCAATGCCGGGCAAGCACCTGATGGTTATGCCAAGCGCACCGACAGCGAGCAGGTGCCGGTGATCGGCCTGCGCCGCAAGATCGCCCAGCGCATGCAGGACGCCAAACGCCGGGTCGCGCACTTCAGTTATGTCGAGGAAATCGACGTCACCGCCCTGGAAGCCCTGCGCCAGCAACTCAACAGCAAGCACGGCGACAGCCGCGGCAAACTGACCTTGCTGCCATTCCTGGTGCGCGCCCTCGTCGTGGCGCTGCGTGACTTCCCGCAGATCAACGCGACCTACGACGACGAAGCGCAGATCATCACCCGCCATGGCGCGGTCCATGTGGGCATTGCCACCCAAGGTGACAACGGCCTGATGGTACCGGTGCTGCGCCACGCCGAAGCGGGCAGCCTGTGGGCCAATGCCGGCGAGATTTCGCGCCTGGCCAACGCGGCACGTAACAACAAGGCCAGCCGTGAAGAGCTGTCCGGCTCGACCATTACCCTGACCAGCCTTGGCGCCCTGGGTGGCATTGTCAGCACGCCGGTGGTCAACACCCCGGAAGTGGCAATCGTCGGGGTCAACCGCATGGTCGAACGACCGGTGGTGATTGATGGCCAGATCGTCGTGCGCAAGATGATGAACCTGTCCAGCTCGTTCGACCACCGCGTGGTCGATGGCATGGACGCTGCCCTGTTCATCCAGGCCGTGCGTGGCCTGCTCGAACAACCCGCCTGCCTGTTCGTGGAGTGAGCATGCAACAGATTATCCAGACTACCCTGTTGATCATCGGCGGCGGCCCTGGCGGCTATGTAGCAGCCATCCGCGCCGGGCAACTGGGCATTCCTACCGTACTGGTGGAAGGCCAGGCACTGGGCGGCACCTGCCTGAACATCGGCTGCATCCCGTCCAAGGCGCTGATCCACGTGGCCGAGCAGTTTCACCAGGCCTCGCGCTTTACCGAACCCTCGCCGCTGGGCATCAGCGTGGCTTCGCCGCGCCTGGACATCGGCCAGAGCGTCACCTGGAAGGACGGCATTGTCGACCGTCTGACCACCGGTGTTGCCGCCCTGCTGAAAAAGCACGGGGTGAAAGTGGTGCATGGCTGGGCCAAGGTACTGGACGGCAAGCAGGTCGAGGTCGATGGCCAGCGTATCCAGTGCGAGCATCTGTTGCTGGCGACCGGTTCCAGCAGTGTCGAACTGCCGATGCTGCCGCTGGGTGGCCCGGTGATTTCCTCGACCGAAGCCCTGGCGCCGAAAGCCCTGCCGCAACACCTGGTGGTGGTCGGCGGTGGCTATATCGGCCTGGAGCTGGGCATTGCCTACCGCAAGCTGGGTGCACAGGTGAGTGTGGTGGAAGCGCGCGAACGCATCCTGCCGACCTACGACAGCGAATTGACCGCCCCGGTGGCCGAGTCGCTGAAGAAACTGGGCATCGCGTTGCACCTGGGCCACAGCGTCGAGGGCTACGAAAATGGCTGCCTGCTGGCCAGCGACGGCAAGGGTGGGCAACTGCGCCTGGAGGCCGACCAGGTACTGGTGGCCGTTGGCCGCCGGCCACGCACCAAGGGCTTCAACCTGGAATGCCTGGACCTGAAGATGAACGGCGCCGCCATTGCCATCGACGAGCGCTGTCATACCAGCATGCACAACGTCTGGGCCATCGGCGACGTCGCTGGCGAACCAATGCTGGCGCACCGGGCCATGGCCCAGGGCGAGATGGTCGCCGAAATCATCGCCGGCAAGGCTCGACGCTTCGAGCCGGCAGCGATTGCCGCCGTGTGCTTTACCGACCCGGAAGTGGTGGTGGTCGGCAAGACCCCGGAACAAGCCAACCAGCAGGGCCTGGACTGCATCGTCGCGCAGTTCCCGTTTGCCGCCAATGGCCGGGCCATGAGCCTGGAGTCAAAAAGCGGTTTCGTGCGGGTAGTGGCGCGCCGTGACAACCACCTGATCGTGGGTTGGCAGGCGGTTGGCGTGGCGGTCTCCGAGCTATCCACCGCGTTTGCCCAATCGCTGGAGATGGGCGCGTGCCTGGAAGATGTGGCCGGCACCATTCATGCCCACCCCACGTTGGGTGAAGCGGTGCAAGAAGCCGCCCTGCGCGCGTTGGGCCACGCCTTGCATATCTGACACTGAAGCGGCCGAGGCCGATTTGGCCCGCTGCGCCGAGAGGCGCTGCGGGTCTTTTTTCATTCAGGTCATCCAAGCCTCCAGAAAACAGCGCGCTCTTTGAGGGGCTAGTGTGGTGTTTTGCAAATACGGCCAATAACTCGCGAGCGATTTTTGCGCTCAGGCAAGGCGTCGCGACGAGTCGTAGCCCAGCTACGGCGAGGAGCGACAACGCCGCATGAGCGCAAAAAGCGCCGCGAATTATGGTCGTTATTTGTGAAACACCACACTAGCTACTCGGCAATTGCGTTCTTGCCTGTCCCCTTGGCCCTGTAGAGTGCCTTGTCGGCACGCGCCAGCAGCGCGTGCTGGTCCTCCCCTTCCAGCCATTGCACCACGCCATAGCTCATGGTCAGCCGGCAATCACCCACCGGCTCCACCTGCTCCAGCACCTGGCGCAAGCGCGCCGCCACATCCAGCGCCTCCCCCAATGCGGTCTGCGGCAGCACGATGACGAACTCGTCGCCGCCCCAGCGCGCCAGCAGGTCCAGTTCGCGCAAGCAGGTGCGCAGGCTTTCGGCCACCCGGACCAGCGCCGCATCGCCACGGGCGTGACCGTAGCGGTCGTTGATCGGTTTGAAATCATCCATGTCCATGGCGATCAGCGACAACGGCTGGCGGAAGCGCTGGGCGCGCTGGCACTCCCGCTGCAACGCGCTCTCCAGCCGGTAACGGTTGGCAACACGGGTCAACGCATCGCGTTCGGCCAATTCACGGTTTTCGTCCAGTTGCCGCTGCAACTGCTGGTTCACCCAGGACAACTCACGGGTGCGTTCGGCCACCTGAAATTCCAGCGACTGGTTCTTCTGTTCCAGTTGCGTCACCAAGCGCTTGCCAGCGTCGATATTGCGATGCGCACCCAGCATGCGTGCCACGGAACCGTCCTTGTTATGCGCGATGACGTAGCCGCTGTCTTCGATCCAGATGTAGCTGCCGTCCTGACAACGGCAACGGTATTCAATGCGGTAGCGCTCGTTGCGCTGATTGATATAGGCCTCGAAATGGGCCATTACCCGGGGGTAGTCTTCGGGATGGATCACGCTTTCCCAGGTAAATACCGAGTTGGCCATGGAGTGGCTGGCATAACCCAGCATGCTGTACCAGCCCGGGTTGCGATAAACGTAGCCGGTATTGGCATTCCAGTCCCAGATGCCATCACTGATCAAATCGAACAAGGTGTGCAATTGCTGTTCACTGAAGCCGGCAGGTACCGGCCGGGTTTCTTGACTCATGGACGCTCTCCCTGATGCCCAGCAACTGCGCTCCGATCAAGGGGCTGCCGACAGTGGTGTTGATTGCCGCGAGCGGCAAGATGATGCCTATCACGGGCAAGCATATGCCCACCCGTGTGCAACCGAAATAGCGCCAACGCCCTGATTTCGGCCGGCACAGCGCTGGCATGGCTTTTGCGCTTGGTACCTGCCAACGAGATTTCCAAGGAGGAAACATGATAATCGCCCCGAACGGCGTCAGCTGGCAGCCCACGCTCCATCAGCCTCGGTCCACCAGCGATGAGCAGGCAGTGGCCCAGATTGCGCCTGTCCGCACGCCAATATCCACCGCCAACACGGCGAGCCAACAGCAGAATGGAGGCAGCACCGCTCAGCAAAACGCAGAGGATGCTCGTGCAGAAGCCTTTGCCAAATTCAAGGTGATACTGCAAAACCTGAGCTCTGCGACCACCGAGCCGGTCATCGGAGAACCCCTGCCGCCCAAGACTGCCCGGCAGGAATTTCAAGACTTCATGTCCAAGTCGCCCGGCGAGATGATCAAGGAAAAACTGCTGCGTGAAATAGGCTTGACCGAAGAAGAGTACGACGCCCTGCCGCCCGAAATGAAAGCAAAGGTCGACGAGTTGATCGCCCAGCGCATGAAAGAAGACATCAAGCGCAAGATCGAGGAGAAAGCGCAAGAGCAGGTCGCCAAGGTGGACGGCGGCGTGGATGAAGAGCAACAAGCGGCAAGCCCGGTGTGAGGGAATGCCAGCGGCCGGTAAGGAGAGCGCCGCGGTTCGTCCAAGGCGCCCCAGCCTGAGCGGTTTGAAGGCGTGCGGTGGCGTCGATGTTCAGGTGGTGCATGGCTTCGTCAACTGCAACGCTAACGGGGCCATCACCGGTCTCAGGAAAAATCGGCAGGATGTTGTGCAGAGAATTCGTTTGAGGTCCTTGGCCTTATTGTCCAGGGTGGCAGGCTGGTAGCTATTTGCCACGCGTGGACGCAGGCGCATGACGATGCCTGCGTAGGGGGACGATGTCGGATCCCTCCTAAAATAAGAGAGGACAAGGAAATGCAATCACACGGTTTGAAGCAAAGCCTCAAGCAGCGGCATATCACCATGATCGCGCTGGGTGGGGTGATCGGTGCAGGGCTGTTCATGGGCTCGGGCTCACTGATCGCATCGGCAGGGCCCGCGGCCATACTGTCGTATTTCATTGGTGGCCTGGTGGTCACCCTGGTCATGTTCATGCTGGGCGAAATGGCCTGCCGCAACCCGGATGCAGGGTCGTTCTCGACCTACGCCAACACCTACCTCGGTGACTGGGCAGGGTTTGCGGTCGGCTGGCTGTACTGGTTCAAGTCGATGATGACCATCACCCTGGAAGCGGTACTGCTGGGCGCCATCCTGCATGACTTCCTGCCCTGGCTACCGATCTGGGCAGGTGCCTTCCTGATGCTGGTGACACTCATGGCCAGCAACGCCTACTCGGTGCGTTCGTTTGCCGAAGTCGAGTATTGGCTGGCCGCGATGAAGGTCGCCACCATCCTCATCTTCATGCTGCTGGGCGTCTCGATCCTGCTCGGCCTGCACAGTGAGATTCCCGCCCCCGGCCTGATCAACCTCACCGCCCATGACGGCTTCATGCCCAACGGCCTGTCACCGGTGATGGCCGGCGTTATCGTGGTGATTTTCTCCTTGGGCGGCAGCGAAATTGCCGCTGTGGCCGCGGGTGAGTCAGAGAACCCGCGACAGAACGTGATCCGTGCGATCAAGAGCGTGATCCTGCGGGTGATGCTGTTCTACGTAGGCTCTGTGTCGATCCTGATCCTTTGCCTGCCCTGGACCGACAAGGCCAACCTGGCCTCGCCCTATGTTTCGCTGTTCAGCCTGGCCGGGTTCGGTGGTGCTGCAGTGGCCATGAAACTGGTGCTGTTCGTCTCGTTCATGTCGGTGATGAACTCGTTCATGTTCTCCAACTCGCGCATGCTGTTCTCGCTGAGCCAGCGCGGTCACGCGCCCAAGCTGTTCTCACGCACCAGTGCCAAGGGCGTACCGATCAATGCACTGCTGCTGAGCCTGTCGATCTGCACGATGATCCTGACCGTGCACTTTGTCAGTGGCGGCGACCTGTTCATGACCTTGGCCAAGAGTACCGGCAGCCTGGTCATGGTCGTATGGATCTTCATCATCATCGCCCACGTGGCGATGCGCAGGAAAACCCGCCACGAAGCGGTCGCCCCAAACGCCTTCCGTGCCTGGCTGTTCCCCTACACCAATATCATTGCGCTGTTCGCCTTGCTGGCAGTCATCGGCACCCAGGCGTTCGACCCGGCATCGCGTTTCCAATTCTGGTTCACGGTGCTGACGGTACTGCTGGTGGTGGCGGGGTACTTCCTGATGCGCCAGCGGCTGGCCCCAAGCGCGGCGTTATGCCACGAACGTGATGCATGACAGCGCTGGCCAAGCGCAGGTGCTGTCAACAGCAGCACGACGGCGACAAAGGCGACGGAGACAATAATGGGAATGACGAGAATGGCGTCCCAGGCAGGAATTGAACCTGCAACCTTCCCCTTAGGAGGGGGATGCTCTATCCAATTGAGCTACTGAGACGCTACGACCGGCAGCGAGCGCTGCACAGCGGGATGGCCAGCATGTTAACCAGCATGCTGGCGTTTGTCATGCCTCAACTGGGCTTTTTCGCGTAATCCTTTTCTGCCGCTGCTATCCCCGCGGTAGCACGCCCTGATGGCGAAGCAGCGAAACAAATGCGGCGACCGCCGCCTGCAGTGTGGAAGAATTATCCAGCACATGCACCGACGGGTCGGCTGCAGCTTGCAAGCGTGCGCTGCGCGCCAGGCGCTGCTCCACTTCTTCTGCAGTTTCCCGGCCCCGGGCCAGCAAGCGCTGGCGCAGCACCTCAGGCTTGACCTCGACCAACACGGCCAACAAATCCGGGTAGCGCTGACGGGCTTCTGGCAGATAAGCCCGCGAGCCATTCACCAGCACTGCCCTCCCCGCCGCCAACCACTGGTCCACCTGCCGGGGTATGCCATAGTCCAGGCCATTGGCCCGCCAGTGCATGGCAAACGCACCCTGCGCACGCAAGGTATCAAACTGCTCAGGCGTGACCCCTTGGGCAGCTTCGCCTTTGGCTTCGGCCGAACGGGTGATGACCCGGCGGGCAATTTCTACCCCGGCGAGGGCCAGTTGCTCACGCGAAGCGTCGATCAGGGAGTCTTTCCCGGAACCCGACGGCCCAACCAGAAATATCAACCGGCCCGTCCCTGATCGGCGGTCGCTTGCGTCATGTTGCATAGCCACTATGCTCTATGGAGAGAACCGGCGCATTCTAGGGCTTTTCTGGGCATTTTTCTGCGTTTTACCGATTATTGACGGCAAAAGACTGACGGCCAGGCTAGCCAGAGCATGTAAAACTTTTCAAACCAGTGCTCATTTCTGATAATTGGTACTGGCATAAAGCCTTTATCCGGCTCACTATTTGTCACATAATTGACGCCAAGCAAACGGCGACCATGAGGCAAGATGAGCATCCATTTTTCACTGGCGGTTGAACATTTTGTCGTCGCCACGGTCGTACTTCCATCCCGTGCGGCCAATTTGAGAACCGCTTCCCCTGAACCAAACTCTGGTCAATTTATATGCGCCCAATGAAACAGGCTATTTATTCGAGCCGCACCGCTGACAAGTTCGTCGTCCGCCTGCCAGACGGAATGCGTGAGCGCATTGCCGAGGTAGCGCGCAACCACCACCGCAGCATGAACTCCGAGATCATTGCACGCCTGGAGCAGAGCCTTATCCAGGAAGGTGCGCTGGGTGACGAACTGAGCATGCGCCTGGACAGCCCTGAGCTATCCCTGCATGAGCGCGAGTTGCTGCAGCGTTTCCGCCAACTGTCCCACCGCCAGCAGAACGCCCTGGTCGCCCTCATCGCTCACGATGTGGAAATGGCCGCAGACGCTTCCTGAGGCCTGCAGCGAACACAAAAAAGCCAGCGTAAGCTGGCTTTTTTGTGGATGACTGATTGGCAGCAAAGGCATTTCCCTGTGGGACGTTCCCACAGGGAGGATGGGCTTACAACAGGAACAGCGTCGCCAGCCCAAGGAAGATGAAGAAACCACCGCTGTCGGTCACAGCAGTGATCATCACGCTCGCCCCCATCGCAGGGTCGCGCCCCAGGCGAGCCAATGTCATCGGGATCAGCACGCCCATCAGCGCTGCCAACAACAAGTTCAAGGTCATCGCTGCAGTCATCACCACCCCCAGCGACCAGCTGCCATACAGCCAGAAAGCCACCGCACCAATCACTCCGCCCCAAACCAGGCCGTTGATCAGCGACACCGCCAATTCCTTGCGCATCAAGCGGCTGGTATTGCCTGGCGACACTTGGTCCAGGGCCATGGCGCGGACGATCATGGTGATGGTCTGGTTACCAGAGTTGCCACCAATACCCGCAACGATCGGCATCAACGCAGCCAACGCCACCAGCTTTTCAATCGAACCTTCGAACAACCCGATCACTCGCGAAGCAACGAACGCGGTAATCAGGTTGATGGCCAGCCACGCCCAACGGTTGCGGAACGAACGCCAGACCGAGGCGAAAATATCTTCCTCTTCACGCAGACCCGCCATGTTGAGGACTTCGCTCTCGCTTTCCTCACGGATCAGGTCAACCATTTCGTCGATGGTCAGACGGCCGATCAGGCGTTCGCTCTTGTCCACCACCGGGGCGGATACCAGGTCATAACGCTCGAAAGCCTGCGCTGCATCGTAGGCATCTTCCTCGGGCTGGAAGGAGACAGGGTCGGTCGCCATGACCTCCGCCACCTTCTTCTCCGGGTCGTTGACCAGCAGGCGCTTGATCGGCAATACCCCCTTGAGGATGCCGTCGTAATCAACCACGAACAATTTGTCGGTGTGGTTCGGCAATTCTTTCAGGCGGCGCAGGTAGCGCAGCACCACTTCCAGGCTGACATCTTCGCGGATGGTGACCATCTCGAAGTCCATCAGCGCACCGACCTGCTCCTCGTCATAGCTCAGCGCCGAACGCACCCGCTCGCGCTGCTGGGCATCGAGGGTTTCCATCAGCTCGTGAACAACGTCACGCGGCAGCTCTGGGGCGAGGTCGGCCAGTTCGTCGGCGTCCATCTCCTTGGCGGCAGCCAGCAGCTCGTGATCGTCCATGTCGGCGATCAGCGATTGGCGAACCGAATCGGAAACTTCCAGCAGGATGTCGCCATCGCGCTCCGAGCGCACCAGCTGCCAGACCGTCAGGCGATCTTCCAGGGGCAAGGCTTCGAGGATGTAGGCGATGTCGGCGGGGTGCAGGTCATCGAGCTTGCGCTGCAGCTCGACGAGGTTCTGGCGGTGGACCAGGTTTTCCACCAGGTCATTGTGCGCGCCTTCCTGGCGATGGGTCAGGTCTTCGACCATGCGCTGACGCTGCAGCAGTTCGACCACCTGGGCCAGGCGATCCTGCAGGCTTTCTTGCGCTTTTTTAACTTCTACTTCGGTCATAGGCGAACTCCACTCCCAGCAGCGGAGCACGCCGAGGGAATCAATCGGTCAGATCTTTCTGTATGAATCGTGTTAGCGAGTAACTACTGGGTAAGTCCATGGTGGTTTTCCACAAGCCCCGGCGGGGCTGACGGGCGCAATCATACACTGCTAAAGCTGTCAGATCGCTTAAATTTTTGGCCAGAACAATCGTTTGCGTGATAAAGCTGGGACAACGCTCGAAGCTATCAGTGCGACGGTTGTTGTGGATGAGAAAGCACATTTGATTTTTGAGGCCGCTCAGCGGCTCAAGACTACACCGCAATCATTACAGAAGAGCGTAGATCGACAGGCTCAAGAATTCATTGGCGCACAAACAAAAAGCCCGCTCTATTGAGCGGGCTTTTTGATGGGGTATGGCGGACTCAGCAGGATTCGAACCTGCGACCGCTCGGTTCGTAGCCGAGTACTCTATCCAGCTGAGCTATGAGTCCGTGGTGGTAGTTTTAGACCAGATTACCACTGGTTGACTGAAGTAGCTTTGCAAGCAGAACCACTTCAAGAAAGTGGCGGACTCAGCAGGATTCGAACCTGCGACCGCTCGGTTCGTAGCCGAGTACTCTATCCAGCTGAGCTATGAGTCCGCGATTGGCAGTTTTAAACCAGATTACCGCTGGTTGACTGAAATGGCTTTGCAAGCAGAACCACTTCAAGAAAGTGGCGGACTCAGCAGGATTCGAACCTGCGACCGCTCGGTTCGTAGCCGAGTACTCTATCCAGCTGAGCTATGAGTCCGCGATTGGCAGTTTTAGACCAGATACCGCTGGTTGATTGAAGCAGCCTTGCAAACAAAGCCACTTCAAAAGTGGCGGACTCAGCAGGATTCGAACCTGCGACCGCTCGGTTCGTAGCCGAGTACTCTATCCAGCTGAGCTATGAGTCCGTGTCTTGCCGCGCATTATAGGTCGCTGAAACATTTTTGCAAGAAGCTTTTCGTTATAAAACAACTACTTAGCGTTCCTACCGTTTACAGCGCCCTACGCAAATAATGGCGGTGAAGGGGGGATTCGAACCCCCGATACCCTTATGAGGTATACTCCCTTAGCAGGGGAGCGCCTTCGGCCACTCGGCCACCTCACCGCAACACGAGGCGAATATTAAAGAACCTCTTTCACCTTTGCAACCCTTTTTTTGAAAAAAACTTCAAAAAAATTAAAGGCTTGGCTCTTCATCCTTCTCCTTCTTGATCCGCAGGTAGATTTCCTCGCGGTGAACTGCCACTTCTTTCGGGGCGCTCACGCCAATACGCACCTGGTTGCCTTTGACGCCAAGCACCGTCACGGTGATCTCGCCGTCTCCAATGATCAGGCTCTCGGCGCACCGACGAGTCAGAATCAACATAGCTTTCTCCTTACGCAAAACATTCAGGGGTAACAGTCTTGGATATCGGGCCCGGGTCGCGGACGACGACCATGGCCCCGGTTACTCGCCGCACAAGGCAGGACAGGACCTGCGCGGCGAGCAGAAACGCGAAGGGCGCGGCAAGCCGCGCCCTTCCAGGCAGCGCCTTACTCGCCCTGTCGGGCAGGAGCATCCAGATCGAACGCGGTATGCAGCGCGCGCACGGCCAGCTCCAGGTACTTCTCTTCGAGCACCACCGAAACCTTGATCTCGGAAGTGGAGATCATCTGGATGTTGATGCTCTCCTTGGCCAGGGCTTCGAACATGCAGCTGGCAACACCGGCGTGCGAACGCATGCCGACGCCGACGATCGAGACCTTGGCGATCTTGGTGTCGCCGATCACTTCACGGGCACCGATTTCGCGCGCAGTGTTTTCCAGCACGCTCTGCGCCTTCTCGTACTCGTTGCGGTGCACGGTGAAGGTGAAGTCGGTGGTGTTATCGTGAGCAACGTTCTGCACGATCATGTCGACTTCGATGTTCGAAGCGCTGAT
The DNA here is from genome assembly GCF_046230975.1 of Pseudomonas sp. KCJK9058. Lineage (NCBI taxonomy): Bacteria > Pseudomonadati > Pseudomonadota > Gammaproteobacteria > Pseudomonadales > Pseudomonadaceae > Pseudomonas > Pseudomonas sp. KCJK9058. The sequence goes on along the minus strand of NZ_JBJJLR010000006.1, from coordinate 132,250 downwards.
CGGGCCGAGGATCTTGAAGGCCACGCCCGGGGTATCCGGCACGCCGCGAATGGTCAGCTTTGCTTCATCACGGTTGAAGGCGATACCGGAAATGATCGGCTGTTCCATGGATTCCTCTTCATCAATGGTAATGAGGGTACCCGGACCCTCCTTGAAGCTGTGCAGCACGCGCAGCGGAACGTTGTACTTGCCGGCGAACTCCACCGAACGGATCTGCAGCACCTTGGAACCAAGGCTGGCCATTTCCAGCATCTCTTCGAAGGTGATCTTCTCCAGGCGACGAGCCTGTGGCACGACGCGCGGATCGGTGGTGTAGACGCCATCGACATCAGTGTAGATCTGGCACTCATCAGCCTTCAGCGCTGCCGCCAGGGCCACGCCGGTGGTATCAGAGCCACCACGACCCAGGGTAGTGATGCTGCCGTGCTCGTCGACACCCTGGAAGCCTGCAACCACGACCACGCGACCTTCCTTGAGGTCGGCACGAATCTTCTGGTCGTCGATTTGCAGAATGCGCGCCTTGTTGTGCGAGCTGTCGGTGAGAATACGCACCTGGTTGCCGGTGTAGGACACCGCTGGCACACCACGCTTGATCAAGGCCATGGTCAGCAGGGCAATGGTGACCTGCTCACCCGTCGACACGATCACGTCCAGTTCACGAGGAACCGGCTGATCGGTGATCTGCTTGGCCAAGTCGATCAGGCGATTGGTTTCACCGCTCATGGCCGACAGCACAACCACCAGGTCGTCGCCCGCTTCACGGTGTTTCTTGACCTTTTCGGCTACCTGCTCGATCCGCTCGATGGAACCGACAGAGGTGCCGCCAAATTTCTGTACGATCAACGCCATTTCAATGGTGCCTCAGCCCATACAGGGCCCCAAAAAACAATCCAACATGAAGGGGTGGACGGGAGTGGCCTGTGTGGCCACTAGACCCTCCACCCCCTCATCTCAAAGTCCCTGCTCTGCGAATGGCACGGCCAGCGCCAGGGCCTGGTCCAGGGCAGCGACGTCGACGCCACCACCCTGGGCCATGTCCGGACGGCCGCCGCCCTTGCCACCCACCGCCGCAGCGGCTTGTTTCATCAGATCGCCAGCCTTGAGTTGGCTGGAGAGGTCCTTGGTCACGCCGGCCACCAGCACAACCTTGCCCTCATGCTCGCTGCCCAGCAGGATCACTGCGTGGCCGAGCTTGTTCTTCAGCTGATCGACCAGGGCCAGCAGGGCCTTGCCATCCTGCCCATCCAGGCGGGCGGCGAGGACCTTGGCACCCTTGACCTCAACGGCCGCGTTGGAGAGATCGTCCCCGGCGGCGCTGGCGGCCTTGGCCTGCAGCTGTTCCAGCTGCTTCTCCAGCTGGCGGTTGCGCTCAAGCACAGCCGACAGCTTGTCGATCAGGTTGTCGCGGTTACCCTTGACCAGTTGTGCGGCTTCCTTGACCTGCTCTTCGGCAGCGTTCAGGTAAGCCAGCGCAGCGGCACCGGTTACGGCTTCGATACGGCGCACGCCAGAGGCTACGCCGCCTTCGCTGATGATCTTGAACAGGCTGATGTCACCGGTGCGCTTGGCGTGGATACCGCCGCACAATTCCACCGAAAAATCACCGCCCATGCTCAGCACACGCACGGTGTCGCCGTATTTCTCGCCGAACAGCGCCATTGCGCCTTTGGCCTTGGCAGTTTCGATGTCGGTCAGTTCGGTTTCAACCGGGGTGTTCTTGCGAATCTCGCGGTTGACGATGTCTTCCAGCTGCTTGATCTGCTCCGGCTTCACCGCTTCGAAGTGGCTGAAGTCGAAACGCAGGCGCTGGCTGTCGACCAGCGAGCCCTTCTGCTGTACATGCTCGCCCAGTACCTGGCGCAATGCTTCGTGCAGCAGGTGGGTGGCGGAGTGATTCAACGAGGTGGCGTGCTGTACGTCGGCATCGACCTTGGCCTCGACGGGCGAACCGATCAGCAGCGCACCGCTGGCCACCACGCCGTGGTGCAGGAAGGCGCCGCCGGTCTTGGTGGTATCACGCACGTCGAAGCGTGCAGCACCCGCCTGCAGGAAGCCGCTGTCACCGACCTGGCCACCGGACTCGGCGTAGAACGGCGTGCGGTCGAGCACCACAACGCCCTGCTCGCCTTCACCCAGCTGGTCAACGGATTGGCCGTCCTTGTACAGGGCGATGATCTTGCCCTGGCCCTCGGTGGTGTCGTAACCGAGGAACTCGGTGGCGCTGTCGACCTTGACCAGGCTGTTGTAATCCATGCCGAAGGCGCTGGCGGAACGGGCACGCTCACGCTGGGCGTCCATTTCACGCTCAAAGCCGGCTTCGTCGATAGTCAGTTCACGCTCACGGGCGATGTCGGCAGTCAGGTCCATCGGGAAGCCATAGGTGTCATACAGCTTGAACACCACGTCGCCCGGTACCACATCGCCTTTCAGCTGGGCCAGGTCTTGCTCGAGGATGCGCAGGCCCTGCTCCAGGGTCTTGGCGAACTGCTCTTCTTCGGCCTTGAGCACGCGCTCGATGTGCGCTTGCTGGCTCTTCAGCTCCGGGAAGGCTTCGCCCATTTCAGCGGCCAGTGCGGCAACGATCTGGTAGAAGAAGCTGCCCTTGGCGCCCAGCTTGTTGCCGTGACGGCAAGCGCGGCGAATGATGCGGCGCAGCACGTAGCCACGGCCCTCGTTGGACGGCAGCACGCCGTCGGCAATCAGGAAGCCGCACGAACGGATGTGGTCGGCGACCACTTTCAGCGAGGCCTGGCCGTCATTGCTGCAACCGATGGCCTTGGCTGCGGCAGCCAGCAGGTTCTGGAACAGGTCGATCTCGTAGTTCGAATGCACGTGCTGCAGCACGGCGCTGACGCGCTCCAGGCCCATGCCGGTGTCCACCGACGGCGCTGGCAGCGGGTGCAACACACCGTCGGCTGTGCGGTTGAACTGCATGAAGACGTTGTTCCAGATCTCGATGTAGCGGTCACCGTCTTCTTCTGGCGAGCCAGGTGGGCCACCCCAGATATCCGGGCCGTGATCGTAGAAGATCTCGGTGCATGGGCCGCACGGGCCGGTATCGCCCATGGTCCAGAAGTTGTCGGAGGCGTACGGGGCGCCCTTGTTATCGCCAATGCGCACCATGCGCTCGGCCGGCACGCCGACTTCCTTGGTCCAGATGTCGTAGGCTTCGTCGTCGGTGGCGTAGACGGTGACCCAGAGCTTTTCCTTGGGCAGGTTCAGCCACTGCTCAGACGTCAGGAAGGTCCAGGCGAAGGTAATGGCATCGCGCTTGAAATAGTCGCCGAAGCTGAAGTTGCCCAGCATTTCGAAGAAGGTGTGGTGACGCGCGGTGTAACCGACGTTTTCCAGGTCGTTGTGCTTGCCACCGGCACGCACGCACTTCTGGCTGCTGACAGCACGCGTGTAGGCGCGCTTCTCCGCACCGAGGAAGCAGTCCTTGAACTGGTTCATGCCTGCGTTGGTGAACAGCAGGGTCGGGTCGTTGTTCGGGATCAGCGAACTGGAGGCGACTCGGGTATGTCCCTGCTCTTCGAAGAAGCGAAGGAAGGCTTCACGGATTTCTGCGCTTTTCATAGGTTCTTCCACGGAAACGGCGGCCCTGTTGGGCAAACGCGTCGACGAAACGACGGCAAAGGGCCGCATTATATCGGTCCTGCAGTCTTGATGCAGTGTGTTTATACGATAGAAGCCATCGTTTGGACGGTTTTTCGGGCTATGCAAACGAAAACGACATGACCGGATGCTAAATCCTGTGTTTCGCCACTGGCAAGCCAATTACCGCTTAAGGGAGGGGAAAAGGGAACAGGCGGTGAATTAAAAGGTTTTCATCATGGATAGGATCCGAAACTGTGTCGCCTGGTTCGCGGGTAAACCCGCTCCTACAAGGTAAGTGCAAGGCCTTAATGTGGCGCCGTGCCCGTAGGAGCGGGCTCACCCGCGAAACAGGCGACACCGCTCTCACCCCAGCCGCTGCCCCGAATCCGGCACGATCAGAATGCCGGCGCGCAGGCCGTTCCTGACCTTGGGATTGGGGAAGATGATGCGCGCACCCTCCTCCTCGACTACCCAGCGCATCTCGGCCAGGTCTTCAGCCAGCAGGTAACCCTTGCTCAGCTCGGAGAAGTTTTCGATGTCCGCCGGCAGGTGCAGGTGGAAGCTGTCGCTGTGCTTGATGATTTCGCGGGAAACACTGAACAGCTGCAGGCCATCCAGCGAACTTTCGTTTTCGGGCTCGGTAGCCTCGATGATGCGGATCAGCCGCTCTTCGAGCTTGTCGAGGTTCACCTGCTCGTTCTGGCCGAACGGGCGGGCCTTGCCCAACTCCAGGGTGAAAGCTTCAGCCTCAAGCTGTTCGTAGGTGAAAGCACTGAAGGTGATGGACGACTTGCTTTGCAGCAGCACCGCCTCCATACCTGCCGCCGCCAGGCGCGCCAGCTCACGACGGGAGTGCTTGCGCCCCTCTTTATAAGGGTACAAGGCAAATTGCTCGATCTTCGAACCGCGGATGGCAGTATGCAGGTCGTAATGCAGGCGGTTGCGCCCCGGCTTGCTGAAGAACACCCGGGCGAACTGTTCAAGCTCGGCAGCACGCAGTGCTTCGAACCCGCTGGACAGCTCATGGCGACCATTGAACAAGCGGTTGATGTCCTGTTCGATAAAGCGCTCGCCCTTGCGGATCGCCGCCGGGTTGCCGAACAGGAACAGCACCCGTGCCCTGGGTTTGATCTTGCCGTTGGCCACGCCATGCAGCAGCCGCTCGAGCAATTCGATCGGCGCTGTTTCGTTGCCATGAATGCCGGCGGACAACAGCAAGTCCAGCCCGCAATCTTCGCTTTCGGCCGGACGCACTTCGAGCGCGCCCTCCCCCAGCCATCGCAAACGCGCGCCCCCGGGTGTCACTTGGGTCTTCTCAGCCGGTTCGTGAGCGGTGAGGGTCAGCTCAAGCAATTTGCCAAGGGCGAGCATAGGTGCTTCCTTAGTGGTGGTGACCGCAGTCAGGGCCATGAACGTGATCGTCGTCTTCGCCAAGTTCTGCCGGTTCCATTTCCAGCTGCAGGCTGACCAGATTGGTGGCCATCGGGCGCAGCAGCAAGTTGGCATACTCGGTGTCGTCTTCCTCGACATCCACGCCGATCAGCAACTGGCCACGGCCATCCTGCTGAATCCACACTTCCTTGCCTTGCCAGACCACAGCAAAGCGGGTGCAGGAAGTTTCCAGCTGGGTGCCGTCTTCATCTTCGAGGATCAGGCGCAAGGCGTCGGTCATTACAGAGTCTCTCTTCAAGGTTGGCGTTGGAACGGATACACCGAGCCCAACTTCAGGATCTGGGTCAATTCGTCCAGTGCCGTACGGCATTCCACCAGCAGTTGCGGGTCAGCCAGGTCTGCTTCGCCAAGGCGATCGCGGTAGTGCCTGTCGACCCACTGCAGCAGCGTGTCATACAGCGGGGCCGTCATGATAACGCCTTGGTTGACGGCTGCCAGTTCCGCTTCTTTCAAAGCCACGCGCAGACGCAGGCAGGCGGGGCCGCCGCCGTTTTGCATGCTTTGCTTGAGGTCGAATACCTTGACCTCCTTCACCGGGCCTCCCTGGCTGGTCAGCTGACCCAGATAGGCCCAGACCCGCTCGTTGTTGCGGCACTCTTCCGGCACGACCAGCAGCATGGAACCATCGTCGCGGCTGAGCAGCTGGCTGTTGAACAGGTAGGAACGCACCGCGTCCTCCACCGCCACCGCGGCCCTGGGCACGCAGATGGCCTGGAAGTTGCCACCCTTGCTGGCCAGTTTAGCTCGCAGTTGCCCAAGTACCGCGTCGGTCTCGAGAAACGCGTCCTCGTGGTAGAACAGCACCTCGCCGTTACCGACCGAAATCACATCATTGTGGAACACACCCTGGTCGATCACCGCCGGGTTCTGTTGAGCGTAGACCACACCGTCATCGCTCAGGCCGTGCAGCCGGGCCACAGCTTGCGAGGCCTCCAGGGTTTGTCGGGCCGGGTACTTCTGTGGCGCGGGGTAACGGCTGTCGAAGGCACTGCGGCCGTAGACAAAAAATTCCACGCCAGCCTCGCCATAGGCGCGGCAGAAGCGCGTGTGGTTGGCCGCGCCCTCGTCACCGAACTGTGCCACGGCAGGCAGCGCAGCGTGGTGGGCAAAGTGTTTCTCGTTGTTGAACATGGCGCCCAGCACGCGGCTGGTGGTCGGGTGTTCGATGCTGCGGTGATATTTGCAGTTGAGGTTGGCGGCAGTGAAGTGCACGCGACCGTCAGCAGTGTCGGCACTCGGGCTGACTGTCGCGGCGTTGGCCACCCACATGCTCGAGGCCGAGCAACTGGCCACCAGCAACGGCATGGCCTCGCGGGCGGCGCGCTGGATAACGTCGGCATCGCTACCACTGAACCCCAGGCGGCGCAGCGCCGCCACGTCCGGGCGCTCTTGTGGCGCCAGAACACCCTGCTTGAAGCCCATGTCGGCCAGCGCTTTCATCTTCGCCAGGCCCTGGCGCGCGGCCTCACGCGGGTTGGACGCCTGCTGGCTGTTGCTCTGCGAAGCCACGTTACCGTAAGACAGGCCGCCATAGTTGTGGGTAGGCCCCACCAGGCCATCAAAATTCACTTCATAGGATTTCATCGGCTAGGCTCCGTGACCTGTTGTTATAGGGTGACGCCCGGCGTCAGGGTCGCCGGCAAGGCAAGGCTGGCGGTCTCCAGCGAAGCCACGGGGTAAGCGCAGTAGTCGGCCGCGTAATAGGCGCTGGCGCGATGGTTGCCACTGGCACCCACACCACCGAACGGCGCGCTGCTGGCAGCCCCCGTCAGCTGCTTGTTCCAGTTGACGATGCCAGCGCGACTGCGCAACCAGAAGTACTGGTAGCGGGCCCGCGAATCAGACAGTAAGCCGGCGGCCAGGCCATACTGGGTGTTATTGGCTTCATCGATGGCAGCATCGAAGTCGGCGTAGCGGATCACCTGCAACAGCGGGCCGAAAAACTCTTCGTCCGGGCGGTCAGCCACGGCGGTGACATCGACAATGCCCGGGGTCAGCAGTGCAGCATCGGCCTGCGGCTGAGTCATTTCCAGCAGTTTCACGCCACCTTTGGCGGCCAGTTCAACCTGGGCGGCAAGCAGCGCCCGAGCCGCCTGCAGCGAAATCACCGACCCCATGAAAGGCGCCGGCTGTTCATCGAACGCCCCCACCGTGATGGTTTTGCACACTTCGACCAGGCGCGCGATCAGCGCATCGCCCCAGGCGCCTTGCGGCACCAGCAGGCGCCGCGCGCAGGTGCAACGCTGGCCGGCGGAAATGAACGCCGACTGGACAATGGTATACACCGCCGCATCGAGGTCCTTGACCTCGTCCACCACCAGCGGGTTGTTACCCCCCATTTCCAGGGCCAGGATCTTGTCTGGGCGGCCTGCGAACTGTTGATGCAGCAGGTTGCCGGTGCGGCTGGAGCCGGTGAAGAACAGGCCATCGATACCTGGGTTGGCGGCCAGCGCCACACCGGTTTCGCGTGCGCCCTGCACCAGGTTCAGTACCCCCGCCGGCAGGCCGGCAGCAATCCAGCAGTTGACGGTAAGCTCAGCGACCTTGGGGGTGAGCTCGCTGGGCTTGAACACCACGCAGTTGCCTGCCAGCAGCGCCGGCACGATATGGCCATTGGGCAGGTGCCCGGGGAAATTGTAAGGGCCGAACACCGCCACGACGCCGTGAGGCTTGTGCCGCAGAACAGCCGTGGCATCGGCCAGCGGACCACTCTTTTCGCCGGTGCGCTCGCGGTAGCTCTGTACTGAAATCGCCACCTTGTTGATCATACTGGTGACTTCAGTCGCAGATTCCCACAGCGGCTTCCCAGTTTCCTCGCCAATGCACTGGGCCATGGCTTCGGCATGCACTTTCAGCTGCGCGGCAAACTTCTCCAGCACATCGATACGTGCCTCCAGGCTCAATTGCGCCCAGGCCGGAAAGGCCTGCCGCGCAGCCTGCACGGCAGCGTCGACCTGGCTGGCGTCAGCGCCCTGCCCTTGCCAGATCACGGCCTGGGTCACCGGGTTGAGCGACTGCAGGGTTTCGCCCTGGCCGGCCTGCCAATTGCCTGCGATGTAATGCGTGGTCATTTACTGGGCCTCCCGGCTGGCCGACAGCGGCACCGCGCGGACATTGTCGCCGACGCCCATGCGCAGGCGCTTGGCGGTCAACGGGTCGACCACCAGGGTGCCGGCGGCCAACCGTGCAGGTGCAGCAGTGATGCGGCAATCGTCGCGCTTGCGGTTGTGGATGATGAAAGGGGTCGCGTCATCGCCTGGCGTACCTACCGCCAGCACCAGGGTCTGGCTCTCGCGCACGGCGCGGATCTTGGCAGTGTCACACTCGATGGCCGGGCCGGCATCGAAGATGTCGACGTAGCCCTGGTAGTTGAAGCCTTCCTGCTTGAGCATGGCCAGCGCCGGCTCGGTGTCTTTGTGCACACGGCCGATCACACTGCGCGCCGCTTCGGACAGGAAGCAGGTGTACAGCGGGAACTTGGGCATCAGTTCGGCGATGAACGACTTGTTGCCCACGCCGGTGAGGTAATCGGCCTGGCTGAACTCCATCTTGAAAAAATGCCGGCCCAGGCTTTCCCAGAACGGCGAACGGCCCTGCTCGTCAGACATGCCGCGCATTTCGGCAATGATCTTCTTGCCGAACAGCTCGGGGAACTCGGCAATGAACAGCATGCGCGCACGCGACAGCAGGCGGCCATTGAGGCCCGAGCGGTAGTCGCTACGCAGGAACAGCGAGCACAGCTCGGAGTTGCCGGTCAGGTCGTTGGCCAGGAACAGCGTCGGGATTTCGCGGTAGATCTTCAGCTCCTGCGAAGCGCTGACAGTCAGGCCGACCCGGTAGTTGTACCAAGGCTCACGCAGGCCGACGGCGCCGGCGATGGCACTGATACCCACCACCAGACCTTCGTCGTTTTCCAGCACGAACAGGTAATCGGTGTCGCCACGCTCGGCTTCGCCACGAAAGCTTTTTTCCGCCCAACCAACGCGATGCCCCAGGCGCTCTTCGTTGGCCGGCAGCGTGGTCAGCCCGGTGGTGCCGGTGCTGCGTGCCAATTCGATCAACGCAGGCAAATCGCTGCTGCGTACAGGACGAACGATCATGCTATCTCCTTGTGCGGCGGCATCGGCCGGCGCGAAACTCTGCTAACGCATCAATCCCGAAACGTCTGTTGCCAGACCTCAAACCGCGACCAGGCGCACGCTGGCGCCCTCGCCCACGCCCAGCGCGTCGGCTGCTGCCACGCTCAGGCTGACCGGCTTGCCAGGCACCCAGTCCAGGTCCAGCAACACCGCGCGGTAGTCCTGCAACAGGCCGTTGCACACCAGGTACGGGCGACCGCCTTTGGCCGGGGCCTCCTCGATCTTCACCGGCACCACCCGGCTCTGGGCGATCGAGCGGATGCCAGAGGTGCGCGCATGCAGGGTCGGGCCGCCGTCGAAGATGTCGATGTAGTGCTCGGTCTCGAAGCCTTCGCGCATGAGTATGTCGAAGGTGATCTGTGCCCGCGGATGCACCTGGCCCATGGCTTCCTGCGCCAGGTCTGGCAACAACGGCACGTAGATCGGGTAGTGGGGCATCAGCTCCGCGAGAAAGGTACGGCTCTTCAGGCCGCACAGGCGCTCGGCGTCGGCATAGTTGAGGTCGAAGAAATTGCGGCCGATGGCATCCCAGAACGGCGATTCACCCTGCTCGTCGCTGAAGCCGACGATTTCGGTCACCACCGAATCGGCAAAGCGCTCCGGGTGCGCAGCCATAAACAGCAGCCGGCCGCGCGAGTTGAGCTCGGCCCAGCCACTGTTCACCAAATCCGGCGCCACATAGAAACTGGTCAGCAGGCTGTTGCCGGTCAGATCGTGGCACAGCGACAGCACATGGATCTTGTTGTGTATCTTCAGCTCGCGTGAGGCGTGCACGAATGTTTCGTTACGAAAACTGTAGAACGGCTCGGAGTACCCGGCCGAAGCGACGATGGCCGAGCAGCCGGCCAACTTGCCTGTTTCACTGTCTTCGAGCACGAAAAAGTAACTCTCTTCACCGTTGAAGCTGACCTCGGCGGCGAAGGATGTCTCAGAGGCGGCAATCTTGTCGCCCAGACGAGCAGTGTCGTCCGGCAGCGAGGTGACACCAATGGGGCTGTCTGCAGCCATGCGCTGCACGTCGTTCAGATCAGCCATTTGCGCGGGGCGCATCACCAGCATGGTGTCACTCCTTTGGAATACGGGCCATTCACGTCGGCACGGAAAAACGGCAGGCACCCAGGCACCTGCACTGGAATCGGGTATCGCCGGTCCCGGCGTAGCCTCGGGTTGAGGCTGCGCCGGGACCGGCGAAAGGACCGCTGGCGGATCAGCCTTTGGTCAGTGTGGCCACAGCGCGTTCGAAGCGGTCCAGGCCTTCGTCGATGTCAGCGTCTTCAACCACCAGGCTTGGCGCGAAGCGGACGACATCCGGGCCGGCCTGCAGCACCATCACGCCTTCTTTCTCGGCAGCATTGAGCACGTCCTTGGCCTTGCCTTTCCAGGCCTCGGTCAAGACGCAGCCCAGCAGCAAGCCGACGCCACGCACCTGGCTGAACAGGTTGTACTGCTGGCCGATCTGCTCCAGGCGGGTTTTGAAGCGCTCGTGCTTAGCCTTGATACCGGCCAGGGTTTCCGGGGTATTGACCACATCCAGCACCGCGCAGGCAACGGCGCAGCCCAGCGGGTTGCCGCCATAGGTGGTGCCGTGGGTGCCAACGGCCAGGTGCTTGGCCAGCTCGGTGGTGGTCAGCATGGCGCCAATCGGGAAGCCGCCGCCCAGGCTCTTGGCACTGGTCAGAATGTCCGGGGTCACGCCGTAGTGCTGGTAGGCATACAGCGAGCCGGTACGGCCCACGCCAGTCTGCACTTCGTCGAAGATCAGCAGCGCATTATGCTCGTCACACAGCTTGCGCGCGCCTTCCAGGTAGGCCTTGTCGGCCGGCACCACGCCGCTCTCGCCCTGGATCGGCTCGATCACCACGGCGCAGGTCTTGTCGGAAATCTGTACCTTCAACGCTTCCAGGTCGTTGTACGGCACATGGCTGATACCGGTGATCTTCGGGCCAAAGCCATCGGAGTACTTCGGCTGGCCACCCACGCTGACGGTAAACAGGGTGCGACCGTGGAAGCTGTTCACGGTGGCGATGATTTCGTGCTTTTGCGGACCGAAGCGGTCATGAGCCACACGACGGGCCAGCTTGAAAGCGGCCTCGTTGGACTCGGCGCCGGAGTTGCAGAAGAACGCGCGGTCGGCAAAGGTGGCGTCCACCAGCTTGTGGGCCAGGCGCAGGGCCGGCTCGTTGGTGAACACGTTGGAGACGTGCCAGAGGGTGTTGGCCTGTTCAGTCAGGGCCTTGACCAGTGCCGGGTGGCAGTGGCCCAGGGCATTGACCGCGATGCCGCCGGCAAAGTCGATCAACTCGCGACCCGACTGGTCCCAGACGCGGGAACCCTCGCCTCGCACAGGAATGAAGGCCGCCGGAGAATAGTTGGGGACCATCACCTGGTCGAAATCGGCACGTTGCACCGGGGCTTGCTCAACGGACATCTGAGTCTCCTGAAGAGGAACGCTGGCCTGGAAGTGGCGAGCGATGGGGGGATTGTAAGGACTGATCCGCGCCTGTCCTTGCGGCCAAGCGACAACTTGTTACAGCGCAAAACCCAGTTTTGACAAGGCTTTCGGCAATGCGACAAACACTGTCGCAATCGCGCAGTGTACGGGAGAGAGGGGGCTGGGTGAACGGGTGTTCACACAGGTTTGTGAGGGGGCGGGATGTACGGGTGTTCACACAGGATTGTGAGGGGGACAGGATGTACGGGTGTTCACATAGGATTGTGAGGGGGCAGGATGTACGGCGATGTTGATGTGTTGACGGGGAGATCGAGCGCCGCCCGCGCGGCGCTCGATTTGCGCCCCAACACCAACCCCAAGGCATACACCCCGAACCCAACCGAAATCTCAGCCCTTTTCAGCCGGCGCCGAGCTCAATTCGAACGGGCTGCTGCTGCGACGCTGGTTCCGGTCTTCCCGCGGCGTTGCACCAAAGAAGTTACGGTAGGCACTGGAAAAATGCGGCCCCGAGGAGAAGCCACAGGACAGCCCGATCTGGATGATCGACTTGCTGGTCTGCATCAGCATCTGCCGCGCCTTGTTCAACCGCAACTCCAGGTAGTACTGGCTGGGCACACGGTTCAGGTACTGCTTGAAGATACGCTCCAACTGCCGACGTGACACGCACACATGCTGGGCGATTTCGTCGGTGGTCAGCGGCTCTTCGATGTTGGCTTCCATCAGCAACACGGCCTGAGTCAGCTTGGGGTGACTCGAGCCCAGGCGGTTCTGCAGCGGAATACGCTGGCGCTCGCCACCCTCGCGGATGCGTTCTACCACCAGCTCTTCCGATACCGCCCCGGCCAGCTCCGCCCCGTGATCGCGCGCCAGCACCGCCAGCAGCAGGTCGGTCACGGCCATACCGCCGCAGGCGGTCAGTCGGTCGCGATCCCAGTCGAACAGGTGGCTGGTGGCAATCACCTTGGGGAAGCGTTCGGCAAAGTCATCCTGCCAGCGCCAGTGCACGGCTGCCCGGTACCCATCGAGCAGGCCCAGCATGGCCAGCGGATACACACCGGCCGACAAGCCACCGATCAGGCAACCACTGCGCGCCAGTTGCTTGAGCGCCGCTGAAAAGGCAGCCCCCATCGCCGCAGGCGGCTCGTCGGCCAGCAGAAAGAGCTTGTGGCAGCCCTCCAGGCGGCCGGTCCACGGCTCGCCCGGCAGCCGCCAGGCGCCTTCCTGCGCAGGCTCGGCCTGCAGGAAGACCAACTCGTAGACCACATCCGGATGCACACGCTGCGCCACCAGCAACACTTCCTCGGCCAACGCCAGGGTCAAAGGCCTGGTGCTGGGCCAGATGAGAAAACCGATTCGCTGGGTGGTCATAGGGTACGGTCCGAAACCTGAGGTCGTTCGAGTCTGTGCGCCGGGTCAGGCTGCGCTCGCCGCGCAGCATGCCCTATTCTGGTGCAAAAATGCAGCTTTTACTTCAGGCTGCCGGAGAGGAACTGCTGCAGGCGCTCCGACTGCGGATTGGCCAGCACTTCACGCGGGCAGCCGGTTTCTTCCACCAGGCCTTTGTGCAGAAACACCAGCTGGTTGGACACCTCGCGGGCAAAGCCCATTTCGTGGGTCACCACCACCATGGTCCGACCTTCCTGGGCCAGCGCCTGCATCACCTTCAGCACATCACCCACCAGCTCAGGGTCAAGCGCAGAGGTCGGCTCGTCGAACAGCATGACCTCCGGCTCCATGGCCAATGCCCGGGCAATTGCCACACGTTGTTGCTCACCCCCCGACATATGCCCGGGGAAGGCATCCTTGCGATGGGCAACCCCCACCTTGGCCAGATAGTGCTCAGCCTTTTCCAGGGCTTCCTTCTTGTTCACGCCCAGCACGTGCACTGGCGCTTCGATGATGTTCTCAAGCGCAGTCATGTGCGACCACAGGTTGAAGTGCTGGAACACCATCGACAGGCGTGAGCGCATACGCTGCAATTGACGCGGGTCGGCGGCCTTCAACGCACCATCCTTGCCGGGGACCAGCTTCAGTTCTTCGTTGTTGAGCAGGATCTTGCCGGCGTGCGGCTGCTCCAACAGGTTGATGCAGCGCAGGAAGGTCGACTTGCCCGAACCGCTGGAGCCGATGATGCTGATGACGTCGCCGGCCTTGGCCGCCAGTGACACGCCCTTGAGCACTTCGTGGCTGCCGTAGCGCTTGTGCAGGTCTTGGACTTCGAGTTTGTACATGCTGTCGATTCTCACAAAGCGGTCAGTGCTTGCGCGGCGCCAGGTAGCCGAGCCAGCGGCGTTCGGCCATCTTGAACAGGCGCACCAGGATGAAGGTCAGGCACAGGTAGAACACGCCCGCCGTGATATAGGCCTCGAAAGGCAGGTAGTACTGGGCATTGACCGTGCGCGCAGCACCGGTGATGTCGATCAGGGTGACGATCGACGCCAGGCTGGTGGTCTGCAGCATCATGATCACTTCATTGCTGTACTGCGGCAGTGCCCGACGCAGTGCCGAAGGCAGCAGGATGCGGCGGTACATTTTCATGCGCGACATCCCCATGGCCTTGGCAGCTTCGATCTCGCCATGCGGCGTCGCCTTGAGGCTGCCGGCAATGATTTCGGCCGTGTAGGCACTGGTATTGATGCCGAACGCCAGGCAGGCGCAGAAGGTGGCGCTGGACAGCAGCGGCCAGAAGATACTCTCGCGCACCGCCTCGAACTGGGCCAGGCCGTAGTAGATCAGGAACAGCTGCACCAGCATCGGCGTGCCACGGATGACGTAGGTGTACAGCCATGCAGCAAGGTTGACCACCGGCTGCCTGGATACCCGCATCAGGCCCAGCGGAATGGCTGCCAACAGGCCGAAGAAAAGCGAAATCGCCAGCAGTTTCAGGGTGGTCAGCAAACCGCCGAAGTACATCGGCAGCGCTTCCCAGACGACGTTGTAGTCGAAGATCATAGTTCAGCCACCTTGACGCCCACCGAGTAGCGGCGCTCCAGATACTTCAGGGCCAGCAGCGAAACACTGGTCAGCACCAGGTACAGCGCCGCCACTGCCAGGAAGAAGGTGAAGGGTTCGCGGGTGGCGTCAGCCGCCTGCTTGGCCTTGAACATCATGTCCTGCAGGCCGACGACCGAAATCAGTGCAGTGGCCTTGGTCAGCACCAGCCAGTTGTTGGTGAAGCCCGGAATGGCCAGGCGAATCATTTGCGGCACCTGGATGCGGAAGAACACTTGGCGGGGGCTCATGCCATACGCCACGCCCGCCTCGGCCTGGCCTTTGGGAATGCCCAGGAAGGCACCGCGGAAGGTTTCCGAGAGGTAGGCGCCAAAGATGAAGCCCAGGGTACCGATACCCGCAATCAGCGGATTCAGATCGATATAGTCTTCGTAGCCGAGCAGCGGCGCCACCCGATTGATGATGTCTTGCCCGCCGTAGAAGATCAGCAGGATCAGGACCAGGTCCGGAATACCACGGATCACCGTGGAATACAGATCGCCCAGCCAGGCCAGCCAGCGCACTGGCGACAAACGCAGCGCCACACCGATCAGGCCGAGCACGATGGCCAGGGCCATCGACGACAGGGCGAGCTGTAGCGTCAGCCACGCCCCGTCGAGGATGACTGCCCCGTAGCCTTTCAACATGATGAGGTCCTCGACCTAGAGAATGAAAAATGGTGCAAACCTCAGAGCCTCTGCTGTTTGCACCATTGCACAGGTGAAACCCGACGTCTTACTTCGAGTCTGGACCGTAGATGTCGAAATTGAAGTACTTGCTTTCGATTTCTTTGTACTTGCCGTTGGCACGGATGGCGTCGATCGCCGCGTTGATGCGGTCGACATTTGCCTTGTCACCCTTGCGTACGGCAATACCGATACCGTCACCGAAGTACTTGGCGTCGGTGAAGGCCGGGCCTACGAACGCGAAGCCCTTGCCGGCGTCAGTCTTGAGGAAGCCGTCTTCCAGCAGGGTGGCATCAGCCACGGTGCCGTCGAGGCGACCAGCTGCGACGTCCAGGTAGATTTCGTTCTGGGTGCCGTAAGGCACCACGGTGGCACCTTTGGCGCCCAGCACTTCCTTGGCGAAGCGGTCGTGAATGGAGCCGCGCTGCACACCGATCTTCTTGCCTTTCAGTTCGTCCAGGCTGTCGCTGACGGTGGTGCCGTCCTTCATGACCAGGCGCGCCGGAGTCAGGTAGTAGCGCTTGGTGAAGTCGACCGACTTCTTGCGGTCATCGGTGATCGACATGGACGACAGGATGGCGTCGATCTTGCGCACTTTCAGCGCCGGGATCAGGCCGTCGAACTCCTGCTCGACCCAGGTACACTTGGTTTTCATCTCTTCGCACAGCGCGTTGCCGATATCGTAGTCAAAGCCGGCAATGCTGCCGTCAGGTTGCTTGAAGGCGAAGGGTGGGTAGGCCGCTTCGATGCCGATTTTCAGCGGTTTTTCAGCAGCCTGCGACACCAGGGAAAACACAGACAGCGCCAGGGCGCCAAGCAGTGCGAGCTTCTTCATCAGGTAACTCCATCGGTACGGGGCAATACAAGGCAGGTAACGGCTGCCCGATATGCGAATGAGTACAACGCGAGCCGCGCAGGGTTCGACCAAGGCCGCATACCACGAGCGAGTGAGTGGCATTTTAACGACAGCCCGGTAGTCGATATTTCTTCAAAGCGACAACTACTTATAGAAGCGCTTGAAACCGCCGCGGGCGATGTTGACAGCCAGTGCAGAATATGCAATGACGCAAGAAATAGAACCTATAGACCTAGCAATTCCTGGGCCTATTATTGGCAAACCCTTGTACGACGGCAAGTGCAGCGTGCCTTGATGCACAAAATGCTGACCCCGATGCACCGAAACGGGCCGGAATTGTTTCCTAGCGCCCCGAACCTGTGCGGGGCCGGTGACAGAACAGTAACCGATGATTGTCGGGTAACAATGCAAGAGCGGGCTTGCCCGCGAATGCATGAGGTCAGGAGACAGCTTAGCCTGAACTGACGCATTCGCGGGCAAGCCCGCTCCTACAGGGGGTATTGCCGGGGAGGGAATTAGGCCGAAGCCAGGTTCATCGCCTTGTGGGTATCGATCAGGTGCTGCACCACACCTGGGTCGGCCAAGGTCGAGATATCGCCCAGGGCGTCGTATTCACCGGTGGCAATCTTGCGCAGGATGCGGCGCATGATCTTGCCCGAGCGGGTCTTCGGCAGCCCTGGCGCCCACTGGATCACATCCGGCGAGGCAATCGGGCCAATCTCCTTGCGTACCCAGTTCTTCAGCTCCAGGCGCAATTGCTCGCTGGCCTCGATGCCGGCATTGAGGGTGACATACACATAAATACCCTGCCCTTTGATGTCATGCGGCACGCCAACCACTGCGGCCTCGGCAACCTTCGAATGCGCGACCATGGCGCTTTCGATCTCGGCAGTACCCATGCGGTGGCCGGACACGTTGAGCACGTCATCCACACGACCGGTGATCCAGTAGTAACCGTCCTCGTCGCGGCGCGCACCGTCGCCGGTGAAGTACATGCCACGGAAGGTCTTGAAGTAGGTGTCGACGAAGCGGTCATGGTCGCCGTACAGCGAACGCGACTGACCCGGCCAGGAATCGAGGATTACCAGGTTGCCCTCGGCAGCACCGTCGATCAGGTTGCCCAGGTTATCGACCAAGGCAGGCACCACACCGAAGAACGGACGGGTTGCCGAACCCGGCTTGAGGCCGGTGGCGCCAGGCAGCGGGCTGATCAGGATGCCGCCGGTCTCGGTCTGCCACCAGGTGTCGACGATCGGGCAACGCTCCTTGCCGACGGTCTTGTAGTACCAGTTCCAGGCCTCAGGGTTGATCGGCTCACCCACCGACCCCAGCAGACGCAGGCTGGAACCGTCGGCGCCCTCAACAGCTGCCTGCCCTTCAGCCATCATGGCGCGAATGGCAGTTGGCGCTGTGTAGAGGATGTTGACCTTGTGCTTGTCGACGATCTTCGATACGCGGGTAATGTCCGGGTAGTTCGGCACGCCCTCGAACAGCAAGGTGGTAGCGCCGTTGGCCAGCGGGCCGTAGACGATATAGCTGTGGCCTGTGACCCAACCGACGTCGGCGGTGCACCAGTACACCTCGCCCGGGCGGTAATCGAATACGCGTTCATGGGTCAGCGCGGCGTAAACCAGGTAACCGCCCGTGGTGTGCAGCACGCCCTTCGGCTTGCCGGTGGAGCCGGAGGTATAAAGGATGAACAGCGCCTCTTCAGCGCCCATTTCCTTGGGTGCGCAGTGGCTCGAGGCGACTTTCATCAGGTCTTCGTACCAGATGTCGCGGTGCTGGTGCCAGGCAATGTCGCCACCGGTGCGCTTGCACACGATGATTTTCTGCACGCTGCTGGTTTCAGGGTTGGTCAGCGCCAGGTCGACGTTGGCCTTGAGCGGTGTGCGGCGGCCACCACGCACGCCTTCGTCGGCCGTGATCACCACCTTGGACTTGCAGTCGATGATACGGCCAGCCAGCGCCTCGGGCGAGAAGCCGCCGAACACCACCGAGTGAATCGCACCAATGCGTGCACAGGCCAGCATGGCGACCACCGCTTCGGGGATCATCGGCATATAGATGGTGACCACGTCACCGCGGTGCACAT
This sequence comes from Pseudomonas sp. KCJK9058, assembly GCF_046230975.1. NCBI lineage: Bacteria > Pseudomonadati > Pseudomonadota > Gammaproteobacteria > Pseudomonadales > Pseudomonadaceae > Pseudomonas > Pseudomonas sp. KCJK9058. The sequence continues at coordinate 113,982 of NZ_JBJJLR010000006.1, read as the reverse complement.
CCTGGCCACGCAGGGCGTTGGCGAACTTGCAGACCTGCTCGTGCAACTCGCGGTAAGTGATGTTGCGGTGCTCGGAAGGGTCGTCACCTTCCCAGATGATGGCCAACTGGTCACCGCGCTCTTCAAGGTGGCGGTCCAGGCAGTTGGAGGAAACGTTCAGAGTGCCGTCGGCGAACCATTTGATATCGACATGGTGGTCGTCGAAGGAGGTCTGCTTGACCTTGGTGAACGGCTTGATCCAGTCGATACGCTGGGCCTGCTCGCGCCAGAAGCCGTCCGGGTTGATCACCGATTGCTGGTACATGGCCTTGTAGGTGGCCTCGTCGGTCAGGGTAGTGGCCGCAACCTCGGGACGAACGGGATACAGTGGAGCCGCACTCATCTGTGTTACCTCGGTGTAATAGTTGTTTTTGTATGGAACCGTTTGTAACTGTACCAGAGCGACAAAAGCCATTCGACGTTGGTAGTAATTTGGTACACCCGTTCCGGCAAAACGCTCTGGCGCGGGCATTACAGCCTTGCCGACGAAAAAACGAGGGGTTTGCCACAGGATTGTTACAGATTCTGTCAAAACACTTTATCAAAACACCCACTGTTTCAGCATTGGCCACCGCCATAAAATTCACCTCGCCAGCAACGGCAAGGCGATTAACAACTGGTAACAGCCCCCACGAAGGCAAACGTTAATCCCCCTCTAATCCCGATAGTTAACACTCGCTGTACTCGCGGCGCCATAAGCGCCGCGTGCCCCCTCACGACCTTAGACAGGTAAATAGAAAATGAAAGCTTTACTGGTATTGGTACTTGGCAGTCTTTGCGGCGCGGCAATGGCCGGCGAAGCCAAAGATGCCGAGCAGATTCCGGTTGAACAGTACAGTTACTCGCAGCACCTGGACATTGCTCGCGTCATTTCCATGAGCGAAGTGCCCAATGTGTGCGAAGTCGTGCCCGCCCGCATGACCTACGAGGACTCCCAGGGCCAGAAGCACATTCTCGAATACCGCGTGATGGGGAACGGCTGCTCTAACGGCTGATACCTTGGAATCGGGGGCCCTGCGGCCCCCTATCGCGACACAAGGCCGCACCCACAGGTAATGCGCTCAGCCAGAGCACAGCGTATTACTTGTGGGAGCGGCCTTGTGTCGCGAAAGGACTGCAACGCAGTCCCAGGTTCTTTGCCCAACAACTAATCCGCCGACTTGTTAAGCGAGTAATCCCTCAACTTGTTGGCAATTGTCGTGTGCGAAACACCCAGTCTTTTGCCCAAGGCCCGACTACTGGGAAACTCACCTATCAAACTTTCCAGCACCGCCTTTTCAAAGCGCCCTACTATCTGCGAAAGATCCCCTTCCAGCGAAAACTCACCCAACGGTTGCCGCACGCCATAATCCGGCAAGCGGATATGCTCGCTTTTAACCACGCCGCCGTCACATAACGAAACCGCCTGGAACAAAACGTTTTCCAACTGCCTTACATTACCTGGCCAGTGGTACTGCCCAAGTTTGTCCATTGCCGCCGGTGCCAGGCGCGGCATGGCACAGCCAATCTGTCGACTGGCCTGATCGAGAAAATGCTGCACCAACCCCTCCAGACCATCCATGCATTCGCGCAAAGGCGGAATGTGCAGCGACAGTACATTGAGCCGGTGATACAGGTCCTGGCGAAACTCGCCACGGGCACACAACTCGGACAAATCCACCTGGGTTGCACAAATCACCCGCACATCCAGGTAGACCTCTTCATCGCTACCTACCCGACGGAAGCAGCCGTCCTGCAGAAAGCGCAGCAGCTTTACCTGCAGGCGCGGGCTCATCTCCCCTACCCCGTCAAGGAACAGCGTGCCGCCTGCAGTCAACTCCAGCAGCCCCAGCTTGCCTTCGGCCCGTGCCCCTTCGAATGCCCCAGGGCCGTAACCGAACAGCTCGGTCTCGGCCATCGACTCGGGCAACCCGGCGCAGTTGAGCGCCATCAGCGGCGACTGTCCACGCGGACTGGCCAAATGGCAGGCACGCGCCAGCAACTCCTTGCCCGTACCGGTTTCGCCCTCGATCAGCAACGGTGCATCCAGCGGCGCCATGCGCCGCGCTTCACGCACCACGGCAGCCATCACCCGCGAGCTCTGGAAGATGCTGTCGAAGCCACGCAGCTCTTGCTTGCGCACATTGTAGATACGCTCGCCGATTCGGTCGGCGCGGTGCAGGGTAAGCACCGCGCCGGCCAGCGCCTCGCTGTCATCGTGCTCGGACTGCAGCGGTGCGATATCGGCCAGGAACACATCGCCTTTGACTTTGATGCGCAAGCCGTTGATGCGCGACTTGTTGGCCCGCACCAGCTCCGGTAGATCGAAGTCTTCTACGTAGCGCGCCAGCGGCATGCCCGGCACCTCATCAACCCGCACGCCAAGCAACTGCGCGGCGGCACGGTTGGCCGCAACGATGCTGCCGCCCATGTCGATCGACAGCACCGGGAAGTCCAGCGCCCCCAGCAACGCATTCAGCTCCATGTGCCGGCGTTCGCTGGGCATCAGGCCCACACGCTTTACGCCGAACACCCCGGCAATCGCCTCGAACTTCGGCCGCAGGGCCTGAAATTGCAGGTTGATCAGGTTCGGGCAGTGCAGGTAGATGGCGTTGCCATGATCACCGCCAACCTCACCGCGCAGCACGTTGATGCCGTACTCCACCAGCAGGTTGAGGATGTCGCGCAGGATGCCAATGCGGTTCTGGCAATGGACTTTGATACGCATGAGGGCTCTCGAAGCGCTGATGTTTTTCAACACCGCGCGGAAAAGTCGTAAAGATAAGCTGACAAAAACCGGGTTTCTATCAACCAGATGCCTCGAATTTTCCGACACTTGCCGCGTTTTGTAAAATTATCGTTACGAAAACCCACGTCAGCACCCTTCGCGGCCGAGGCCCACCCCCGTGCAAAACCGCTGGCGAAGGGATATTCCTTTAGGCATGTCCTGCACATAACAAGAAAAGCCCTCACCAGGAGAGCCTCATGAAACAGACGCAATACGTGGCACGCGAGCCCGATGCGCATGGTTTTATCGATTACCCGCAGCAAGAGCATGCGGTGTGGAACACCCTGATCACCCGCCAGCTGAAAGTGATCGAAGGCCGTGCGTGCCAGGAATACCTGGACGGCATCGACCAGCTGAAATTGCCGCATGACCGCATTCCGCAATTGGGCGAGATCAACAAGGTGCTGGGTGCCACCACCGGCTGGCAGGTTGCCCGGGTACCGGCGCTGATCCCCTTCCAGACCTTCTTCGAATTGCTGGCCAGCAAGCGCTTTCCGGTCGCCACCTTCATCCGCACCCCGGAAGAGCTGGACTACCTGCAAGAGCCGGATATTTTCCACGAGATCTTCGGCCACTGCCCGCTGCTGACCAATCCCTGGTTCGCCGAGTTCACCCACACCTACGGCAAGCTCGGCCTCGCCGCGACCAAGGAACAACGTGTGTACCTGGCGCGCTTGTACTGGATGACCATCGAGTTTGGCCTGATGGAAACCGCGCAAGGCCGCAAAATCTATGGTGGCGGCATCCTCTCGTCGCCGAAAGAGACCGTCTACAGTCTGTCTGACGAGCCTGAGCACCAAGCCTTCGACCCGATCGAGGCCATGCGTACGCCCTACCGCATCGACATTCTGCAACCGGTGTATTTCGTGCTGCCGAACATGAAGCGCCTGTTCGACCTGGCCCACGAGGACATCATGGGCATGGTCCATAAAGCCATGCAGCTGGGTCTGCACGCACCGAAGTTTCCACCCAAGGTCGCTGCCTGAGCGACCTTGCCGATAACAACTCGAACCGGAAAACACCTCATGAATGCCTTGAACCAAGCCCATTGCGAAGCCTGCCGCGCCGACGCACCGAAAGTCACCGACGAAGAGCTGGCCGAGCTGATCCGCGAAATCCCGGACTGGAACATCGAAGTACGTGACGGCCACATGGAGCTGGAGCGCGTGTTCCTGTTCAAGAACTTCAAGCACGCCCTGGCGTTCACCAATGCCGTGGGCGAAATTGCCGAAGCCGAAGGCCACCACCCAGGGCTGCTGACTGAATGGGGCAAGGTCACCGTGACCTGGTGGAGCCACTCGATCAAAGGCCTGCACCGCAACGACTTCATCATGTGCGCACGCACTGACAAGGTGGCGGAAACGGCTGAAGGCCGGAAGTAATCACCAGAAAGAAGGGGCCAGAGGCCCCTTTTTTCATGGGGCATATGTGCGCTGTTCGCCCGCAAAACCGACAAACGACCGGGAAAAAAACCAAACTGTCATCCAGACTTGTGTATCCTGCCCGAGCTTTTTGAAGCTACGAACGCGCCTGGCGCAGACTTTTCACTCACACTTGCGAGGAACGACGAGATGCATGAAATCCCGAATCTTCCCTTCCCAAGCCTGAACCCAGAAGAGCCATCCGTGACCGTTCACGCCGAACCGGCAGCTGCCGCCGAGCAGGATGGTGACGATCAATCCAGCGCTGACCAGGAATAACTGCGCATCCCCGACTGTGTGAAAACGGCTGACCTGCGGGCTACCCCCGTCATCACGTTTTCACACCGTCTAAAATCAACGTTGTAACAACCCACTACCACCTGCCCCGCCCCTGCCCTACACAGACTCGTGCCTCCAACCGCAAAGAGGCAGAGCCATGTCATCTATCACTGACGCCGCCGACCTACTCGCCCGGATAGACACCCTGGACGCCGAAAGCGTGCGCCTGCACAGCGACCTGTCCGGTCCAATGGACCTGGCCACATCGCTGCGCGAACATTTCAACCAGGCACTGGGCTTCACAGACCTGTTCCCCGTCGACCTGAGCGATCATGACCTGCACCAGCAGCTGACCGAAGCTTTCGCCCGTGAACCGGCGCATGAGCACTTCAACCGCACCCTGCGACGCCCCGCCGGCAGCCAAGTAGAGGCGAACCTGGTGGCGACCTTGCAGGCAAAACTGGCCCATATCGTGATCACGGCAACCGATGCCTCACTGATCGCCGGGTTGAACGAAGGCCTGCCCAATCCATGGCCCTATGCCAGTTGCAGCCTTGCCCAGGCACTCTGGGCTCGGCGGGTGTGCCTGACCCAGCGTGACTGCTTCGTAGCGGCCGCCCTGCTGCTGTACCCCAGTTTGCCAACTACCCCCCGGCCCCCACGATCGGCCTCCCGTCCACTGGTGCTGGACAACTACCTGGACCTCCACACACTGGCCAGACACCTGCTGAAGCCTCCAGCCGGTGTTCACCTTGCCGTCCACCTGTTCAACACCCTCGGTGCGACAGTCTATGCACAAGGCAGGCGTTACCGCCCGCCCACTGCCCGCGAACGAGCGTCGGGTGTAACACCTGATCAGCATGGAAAGGCGTTTCTCCCAGGCCCGGCATTGAATGTGCCAGCCGCTCAAGCGCTCGACGCCGTGCTGCATTCGTCCATGTTCACCCGATGGGCCGGCGAACTGGCCGCCTCGGCAGAATGGGATGCCAGCTCCGATCACTTGGCCTTGGCCGAACAAACCTTGATCGACGTGTTGTACCCACCCGATGACCGCCAGCCGGGGCTGATCATGGCTTTCGAGCTGTTCAGCCCGGACAATGCCACGCTCCCCGTCGAGGAAATCCGCCTTGACCTGATCAACAGTGTGCAAATCCGTCTCGCCTGCACCCCGGCGATTGCGCAACTGGCCGGTGAACTGCTGATGCGCCGCTTCGCGCCCGAACTACTGCTCAGTGGCTACCCGGCCGATTTCAGCTTCGAGCCCGACCTGCGCTGGGCCAGCATCCGCCAGGGAGCCCTGATACTCAGCGCCCGCCAGCAACCGATGACCTTCGACAACGCAGAACAGGTCATGCGCCAGGCCCTGCACGAGGATGACCCCGCTCCCGAAGAAGCACTGCGCCAGACGCTGGCGGTGTGGGCCCCCTTGCGCGGATCATTCGAACTCCCCCCGCCCTGGTCGCACCAGCAATGGCAATTGGCGTTGCATCGCTACCTGGCGGTCAGGGACGTTGAAAGCCTCAATGATCTCCCGGACCGCTTCGAGGAGGCGCGTCGGCAGTTGCTCCAGAGCCGGATAGCGCCCGAGTCGCGCAACGCGGATGGCCAAGTGCACCTGCTGATGTACCTTGACCATGGCGCAGGCTACCGAAGCAATCCCCGCCTGCCGGACGTGACCGCCTGGTATGAAGTGGCCTTCGGCGCTTGGGAACAGCGTGCCACCAACGTCTATCAAGCTATCCTGCACCGCTGCTTGAGCCACCTGCCGGAAGATATCAAGGACCGCCTGCGTGATGGCCCCTGGACCGCCTATGCCGTGACCTGGCCGATCTACGTGGGCCCCGATAACCGACCTGAGTACGGCTCCAGCCCCAGAGCGGACTGGCACATGCAGACGGCCACCCAGGGTTTCGTCGTACATGCCCCGGGCACAGAGGGCGATTGGCTTTACGAGCTGTTCCCCGAACGGCTGCACTGGCAAGCGCACTTCATTGCCCACACAGCGCCGACGCGCCTGGCCGAGCAATTGACGCTGCTCTACAGCGAATACAACCAATCACAACTGCCGTGGATCGCTGCCGACTTTCCCGCCTTGCGACCCGTGCTCATCGCCCCCACGCAAGATCGCCTCGATTCACTGGCCAGGCATTACGCCAGCGATATCGCCCTGGGCAATCGGGATGCTTTGCATGCACTGGGCAAAGGCGCTACCCCGCATGAGCAATTTCTGACCAGGCGCCAGTCCGTGAGCACTGGGCGCTACTTGCAACGGTTGTTTTCCAACCTGATACCGGGCTTGAGTTGCCTGAACCCAGAGGATGGCAGCGATGCACTGGCTTGTGTCCTGGACATCGCCGCGCTGAAAGGCGCGGCAGTCACGCTTGGTGGACGGGCCTTCAAACCATTGGCCAAGCTTCCCGGCGTGCTGGGCCAAAGCGCCAACACCGCACGCCTGAACGCCGCGCGCGCCGCCCGACGCTGGAGCAGCATCCCCGTCACGCCCGACTTCAGCGAGCGCCTTACTCCGCCCAAGCGCTGGCGCAGCGCGCCCGAACTGACGACGGTCGCCCCCGAATCCCGGGAACTCATGACGCAGCGAAGGGTACTGCCGGGCCAGACGCCCGATGCCCTGCTACTTGACCAGATACCTGGCAGCCATGGTCCGGTGCCACGCGAGCTACCCGAAACAGCCACACTGATCCCCCGCGACAATGCCACGGTCGATGCAATCATTCATGGCGCCGCCTATCGCCTTCAAACACCGAACACCTCGGGGCTGGTACGTCGGGTTGCCCATGAGCCGCTACTCGGCCAGCCACCCACCGAGGTGCGGCCGCCTTACACCGGCGGCGAAGCGCGAATGGCCCTGAGCTTCTCGCCCTTGCCCAATGACGCCGGCACACCCGTATTCGGACAACACGTCAGTCACGCCTTCCAAACCGTGCGGATCGAGCCGGTTCCGATTCGTTATCGCCCCCAGCACACACGCTTCGACATCTGGGCGCAGGTCATGGTGCGCGAGGGCAAGGTCGTCGTGCACGCCCCTAATCACCCCAAGCGATTGAAGCCCTTGCCCGTCGAAGAAACCCAGTTACGCCTTGGCGTCATCTCGCCTCCCGTGTACCACAGGCGCATCGTGGTCGATCCATCGCCTGAACTACGCTTTGGCTTGCCTGCGGACATGCCGATCGAGCAAGTCAGGCAAATTACCGACTACTGCCCTCCCGTGCGCCTGGGCGGGCTGGCGCGGACCATTCCCGACCGTCGCACCCTGCGCGGCGCATTGATCGACTGGCGCGGTGAGCAGTGGTTGATCGTCGAGGCCGATCTGGGAGTTTTTTATGGCGCCCCTCATCAGCCCTGGGCGTGGCAGACAAGGCTGCTGGATGCCCCGGCACTGCCAGCTTCGCTGCCACATCCGCCCAGAGGGCTGCGTCGCAGGTTCGAGAGAATCACCGACCACGAGGCCATCGAGCGGTACCTGGAAATCAGCGAAACCTACCGCATCGTCGCCGAGCGCCCCAACCTGCAGCGCGATGTCGATAACGTGGTCAGATTGCTGCGCGACTGGATAGAACAAGGGCGAACATGGCAACTCCGCCACCCCTCGCGATTCCTGCAGTTCATCGAAGCCATGGAGTCGCGCCTGCTCCCGGAATACGCGCGAAACATCCTCACGCAGAGCGCGGCCCAGGACGCTTTGGCGGGCCCTGCCAGTCGCGGCATCGCAGCATTGAACCGGGAGATAGTCCCGATCTGGAGGCAGTTCCACAGCACCAGCGCCGCAGACCGCCAACACATCCTTGGCGTACTGGACGATCTGCTACCTGCGCGCGGCGCCACTACCCCTTACACACCGGCAGCAGGTGCTCAGTCGCTCGACGACAACGCGATGGCCGCCTTGCGTCAGCACCTCTACCCAGTCAACCTGGCCTTTGCCAGCGTCACGCTGAAGGACCATAGCCGCGTGGTGTTCTTCGCCCTGTCAGGCAGCCCTGGCCGGCGCGCATTGCATATCATCCCGACGCCCCGCCTCACACCGGCAGTGGACTACGTCGATGCACGCCAGGTTAACCAGTTTTTCCCACCAGACCCGCGGTTTACCGAGCTGCCAATCCTGCGGCGCGCAGATTTCCTGTGGACGCGCGTCCATAAGCGACATCTCGATGCCGAACGACACATCGCCAGCGCGCTGAACCGCAGACTGCTTCACCGCCACACCGAGGTCGAGCGTATCGATGTCTTCACACTGCTCGACTCCTGTCGCTCCTGTGGCGGCTTCGTCCTGCCGCGCTTGCGGCTGGATTACCCGAAAGCCGAGTTCAGTGTGACCTGGATGCTCGATTACACCAACTGACTACAGCCTGACAGCTTCGCCCGCAAACACCCTTGCTGTGGTTAAGATGGCGGCACACACTGCCATCCTTACCGCAGCAACGGATCCCCAATGCCAGCACGCAGTCCCACATCCCTTGCCGTCACTGGGCAAGTCGTCTCCATCGTCCTGTTCACCTTCATCGGCTACCTGAACATCGGCATCCCCTTGGCCGTGTTGCCCGGCTATGTGCACAACGACCTGGGTTTCAGTGCCGTGGTCGCCGGCCTGGTGATCAGCGTGCAGTACCTCGCTACGCTGCTCAGCCGCCCTGGCGCCAGCCGCATCATCGACAACCACGGCAGCAAGAAGGCCGTCATGTACGGACTGGCCGGCTGCGGGCTCAGCGGGGTATTCATGCTGGCCTGCGCCTTCCTCACTCACCTACCTTGGCTGAGCCTGGCTTGCCTGCTGGTCGGTCGCCTGGTGCTGGGCAGCGCCGAAAGCCTGGTAGGCTCGGGTGCGATCGGCTGGGGCATTGGCCGGGTGGGTGCCGCAAACACGGCCAAGGTCATCTCCTGGAACGGCATCGCCAGCTACGGTGCGCTGGCTATCGGCGCCCCACTGGGTGTGCTGATGGTCAAAGGCCTCGGGCTGTGGAGCATGGGTGTGAGCATCATCCTGCTGTGCGTACTCGGTTTGCTGCTGGCCTGGCCCAAGCAAGCCGCACCCATCGTCAGCGGTGTACGCCTGCCGTTCCTGCGGGTGCTGGGCAAGGTATTTCCGCATGGCTCGGGGCTTGCCCTGGGCTCGATCGGCTTTGGCACCATCGCCACCTTCATCACCCTTTACTACGCAAGCCGTGGCTGGGCCAATGCGGCGCTGACCCTGAGCCTGTTCGGCGCCAGTTTCATCAGCGCACGGCTGCTCTTTGGCAACCTGATCAATCGCATCGGTGGCTTCAGGGTGGCGATCGCCTGCCTGTCGGTGGAAACGCTTGGGCTGTTGATGCTGTGGCTGGCACCCAACGCCGAACTGGCCTTGGCGGGGGCTGCACTGAGTGGGTTTGGTTTCTCGCTGGTGTTTCCGGCATTGGGCGTGGAGGCGGTGAACCAGGTGTCGGCAGCTAACCGCGGGGCAGCGGTGGGAGCGTATTCACTGTTCATCGACTTGTCACTGGGGGTGACCGGGCCATTGGTCGGTGCGGTGGCGGCGGGGTTCGGCTTCGCTTCGATGTTTCTGTTCGCGGCGGCTGCGGCAGCGTGTGGGTTGGTATTGAGCCTCTATTTGTACCGCCAGGGGCGTCGGGACAGGGTCCGTACAACAGCAGCCTGAAAGCCGGTGCCGGCCTCTTCGCGGCCCACCCCGCCCCTGCAGGGTTGACGCGCCAGCCTGGCGTGCACGATCCCCCCGTAGGAGCGGGTTCACCCGCGAAGGGCTGCAAAGCAGCCCCAAAAGGCCTCAAACTTAGCGCTGAGCGTACTGCAACACCACCTCAAGCGGGTGACGCATCTTCCGCTCGGTCATGCGCTTGACCTGGCTACGGCACGAATAACCGGTCGCCAGCGGCTCCCCGTCCTTGTCCAGCTTGGTCGCCCAGCTCTGCTCGAATATGGCTCGCGAGGTTTCCTGGTTGCGAGCTTCGTGCCCATAGGTACCGGACATACCGCAGCAACCCGTGGCCTCGGTCACCAGCTTCAGCCCCAGACGGGCGAACACCTGCTCCCACTGCCGGGTGCTGGCCGGCACGTTGGTCTTCTCGGTGCAGTGCGCCATCAGGCGGAAGCTGCCCGGTGCGGTAGGCGCCTGCTCGGGCAGCACATCCATCAACCATTCCTGCGGCAGCAGCACCTGCGGGCAACCCTCCAGGCCTGGCACCTTCTGGTACTCCTGGCGATACACCAGCGTCATCGCCGGGTCCAGCCCCACCAGCGGCACACCGCAATCGGCCAGGGCCTTGAGCTGCGTGGCGTTGCGGATCGCTGCCTTGGCAAACGCGCCAAGGAAACCCTGTACGTGCAACGGCTTGCCGTTGGCGCTGTACGGCGCCAGGAATACCCGGTGGCCCAGGCGGTGGGCAAGGTCGATGAAGGCCGACAGCAGCGGTGTTTCGAAGTAGCGGGTGAAGGCGTCCTGCACCAGCACGATGCTGCGCTCGCGCTGGGCCGGGGTCAGTTCGCGCAGGGCCGGCACCGTGGCCATGCCAACGCGGCAACGGGTCAGGGTAGCCTGGAAGTTGAAGCGGCTGATCAGCGGGCTGTCGACCATGCCCACCTTGTCGGCCAGCAGCTGGCTCACCCACTTCGAACCCATCACCGCGTTGTATAGCCCCGGTGCGTGCGCCAGGTAGGGGATGGTGAACTCGAGCGAGCCGATCAGGTAGTCACGCAGCGGGCGCTGGTAGCGACCGTGGTACAGCTCGAGGAAGCGCGAGCGGAAGTCCGGCACATTGACCTTGATCGGGCACTGCCCGGCGCACGACTTGCACGCCAGGCAGCCAGCCATGGCGTCGTACACTTCATGGGAGAAGTCTTCCTGGCCCTGGTTGCGCGCGCGGTTGTTGCGCAGACGCGCCGGCAGGCCCTTGAGCCACGACACCTTGTTGCGCGCCGCAGCCAGCACATCGATGTTCGCCTCGCCCTGCAGGCGCAGCCACTCGCGCATCAGCGAGGCGCGGCCCTTGGGCGAATGCTGGCGTTCGCGGGTAGCTTTCCACGACGGGCACATGGCGTCGTTGGGGTCATAGTTGTAACAGGCGCCATTGCCGTTGCAGTGCACGGCGCTGGGGAAGTCCTGCCATACGCGCTCGTCAATGGTACGGTCAAGGTCGCCGCGCAGGGTCACGCCATCGACCGGGGTCAGGCCCTCGGCGCTGCCCAGTGGCGTGCAGATCTTGCCCGGGTTGAGCTGGTTGTGCGGGTCAAAGGCGCCCTTCAGGCGCTGCAACGCCGGGTACAGCTCACCGAAGTACTCGGGCACGTATTCCGAGCGCAGGCCCTTGCCGTGCTCACCCCACAGCAGGCCGCCATAACGCTTGGTCAGCGCGGCAACGGCGTCGGAAATCGGCTTGACCAGCGCGGCCTGCGCCGGGTCCTTCATGTCCAGTGCCGGGCGCACATGCAGCACGCCGGCATCGACGTGGCCAAACATGCCGTAGGCCAGGCCGTAGCCATCGAGCAGTGCGCGGAAATCGGCGATGTAGTCGGCCAACTGCTCTGGCGGTACCGCGGTGTCCTCCACGAACGGCTGCGGGCGCACTTCGCCTTCGACGTTGCCCAGCAGGCCCACCGAACGCTTGCGCATGGTATAGACGCGGGTGACTGCCTCGGCGCCTTCGGCCAAAGTGTGGCCCAGGCGCTCGACGCTGGTGTCGCTTTGCAGGTGCTGGATGAACGCCTGCACCTTGGCGTTGACCTCGGCCGGCTCGTCGCCGCAGAACTCCACCAGGTTGATGCCCAGCGTGGGGCGCTCGGGGTCCGCCGGGAAATACTCGGCAACGCTGTGCCAAACGATGTCTTTCATCGCCAGCATCAGCACCTTGGAGTCGACCGTCTCGATCGACAGCGGCTTGTGCGCCATCAGCGCGTTGGCATCACGCAGCGCATCCATGAAGCTGGTGTAGCGTACGTTGACCAGCACCGCATATTTGGGAATCGGCAGCACGTTGAGCTTGGCTTCGACCACGTAGCCCAGCGAGCCCTCGGCGCCGCACAGCACGCTGTTGAGGTTGAAGCGGCCCTGCTCGTCGCGCAGGTGCGCCAGGTCGTAGCCGGTCAGGCAACGGTTGAGCTTGGGAAAGGTGGTTTCAATCAGTTCGGCCTGGGTTTCCTGAATTTCCCGGGCCATGCGGTACACCTCGCCGACCCGGCCCGGCGCGGCGCAGGCCTGCTCCAGCGCAGCATCGTCGATCGGCAGGCTGTGCAGGCGTTCGCCACCGAGCAGCACGCTGTGCAGCTCCAGCACGTGGTCGCGGGTTTTGCCGTAGGTGCAACTGCCCTGGCCACTGGCATCCGTGTTGATCATGCCGCCGACCGTGGCGCGGTTGGAGGTGGACAGCTCAGGGGCGAAGAACAGCCCGTGCGGCTTGAGCGCAGCATTGAGCTGGTCCTTGACCGTGCCGGCCTGTACCCGCACCCAGCGCTCTTGCACGTTGATTTCGAGAATGTTGTTCATGTGCCGCGACAGGTCGACGACGATACCGTCGGTCAGCGACTGGCCGTTGGTGCCGGTGCCACCACCGCGGGGGGTCAGCTTGACCTGCTGGAAGCGCGGTTCACCCATTAGCGTGGCGACCCGCGCCACATCGTCGGCATCCAGAGGGAACACCGCCGCCTGCGGCAAGCGCTGGTAGATCGAGTTGTCGGTGGCCAGTACCGTGCGGGTTGCGTAGTCGGCACTGATCTGGCCACGGAAGCCGCTGTTGCGCAGGGCTTCGAGGAATTCGGGGTAATTGGCGCTCGGTGCAACGGTGGACAGCTGGGCGATCATCGAAGGATGGCCTCTTGATATTGGCTAAATCACGGGATCCCTGTCGCCCCGGCATGGGTTGAGGCATGCAGGGATGACGTATAGGCCAATGTTCCTGTAGTTTCGCGTCAGGGGCAAACGGATAATCCTGCCGCTATCAATGACTTTTATGAATGAATTACCGCCACCTGACCCCATCCATGTCACTGCTGCTGGCTTTCGAGGCCGCCGCCCGGCATGAAAGCTACACCCGTGCCGCCGCCGAACTGTCGCTGACCCAAAGCGCGGTCAGCCGCCAGGTGCAAGCCTTGGAGCAGCAGTTGGGCCTGACCCTGTTCCGCCGCGAGGGGCGCCAGGTGCAGCTGACCGATGTCGGCCGCCTGTACCAGCGCGAGCTGAGCGAGGCACTGGGGCGCATCCGCAGCGCCACCTTGCAGGCACTGGCCTATCAGTCGGGGGTAGGCACCTTGCGCCTGGCTACCCTGCCAACCTTCGGCTCGAAATGGCTGTTGCCGAGGCTGCATGCGTTCTACAGCGCTCACCCAGGCATGCTGGTGCACATTCATTCACGCATTGAAACCATCAACTTCGACACCAGCGAAATCGATGCCGCCATCGGCGTGGCCAGCCACGACTTGCCGGGGCTTGTCTGCCATCGCCTGCATGCCGAGGAGCTGGTGGTGATCTTGCCGCCGGAGGCCGGCGTCGGCAGCCAAGGCTGGAGCCCGGCTCGGATCAGTGAAGAGGTGCTGCTGAATGTGGCCAACAACCCGCATGCGTGGGGCGAGTGGTTTTCCCATCATGGCTTGCCGCATCGGGCGATGCGGCTGGGGCCGAGTTTCGAGCTGACCTCGCACCTGATCCAGGCGGTACGTGCCGGGATCGGGATCGGGCTGGTGCCGCGCATATTGGTGGAGGAGGAACTGGCCAAGGGCGAGCTGTACAGCCCGGGTGTGGCGTTTGCCAGCCAGCGTAGTTATTACCTGATCTACCCGCCGAGGAATGAGGCACTGCCGTCGCTGCGGGCATTCAGGGGGTGGTTGCTGGAGCAGATCTGATTGTTGGCGGGATCACCTGACCTGAGGGCAACGCTGTACCTGTAGGAGCGGGTTCACCCGCGCAAGGGCCGGGCCTGCTGGCCAATCTTCACCTGCCGCTCACCGTTGCCGCCGCTACCGTATTCGCGGGTAAACCCGCTCCTACAAGGGTTGCGCAAGCCTCAGGCATACCAGGTCGTTGTAGGAGCGGGTTCACCCGCGAAAGGGCCGGGCCTGCTGGCCAATCTCACCTGCCGCTCACCGTTGCCGCCGCTACCGTATTCGCGGGTAAACCCGCTCCTACAAGGGTTACGCGAACCTCAGGCATACCAGGTCGTTGTAGGAGCGGGTTTACCCGCGAAAGGGCCGGGCCTGCTGGCCAATCTCCACCATCCTTTCACCGTGGCCGCCGCTACCGTATTCGCGGGTAAACCCGCGCCTACAAGGGTTACGCGAACCTCAGGCATACCAGGTCGTTGTAGGAGCGGGTTCACCCGCGAACAGGCCCGTACAGGCAACAAAAAACCCGAAGCCAGTCACCTGACTCCGGGTTTTCGCATACCGCTTATGGCGCCTTACTTGGCCACAGTCTCAACAGCACCGCCCGCATTCACCTGGCGACGCGACTTGACCATGTACACCGCCAACATCGCAAGCAGCCACACCGGGATCGCATACACCGACACCTGGATGCCCGGGATCATCAGCATGATGCCCAGAATCAGCACCACGAAAGCCAGCACCACATAGTTGCCGTACGGGTACCACAGCGCCTTGAACAGCGGCTTCTGGCCGGTACGGTCGAGGTGCTGACGGAACTTCAGGTGCGAGTAGCTGATCATCGCCCAGTTGATCACCAGGGTGGCCACGACCAGCGACATCAGCAGCTCCAGCGCGTTTTGCGGCATCAGGTAGTTCAGCAGCACGGCGACGAAGGTCACGGCAGCCGACACCAGGATCGAACGCACTGGCACGCCCCGCTTGTCGACCTTGGCCAGCGACGCCGGGGCATCGCCCTGCTCGGCCATACCCAACAGCATGCGGGCGTTGCAGTAGGTGCCACTGTTGTACACCGACAGCGCCGCAGTCAGCACCACGAAGTTCAGCAGGTTGGCAGCCACGTCACTGCCCAACAGCGAGAACACTTGCACGAACGGGCTGCTGCCGTAGCTGCCTCCCGAGGCGTCGATGCTGGCGACCAGGTTGTCCCACGGGGTCAGCGACAGCAGCACCACCAGGGCACCGACATAGAAGATCAGGATGCGGTAGATGACCTGGTTGATCGCTTTGGGGATCACGGTCTTTGGCTTGTCAGCCTCGGCGGCGGTGAAGCCGAGCATTTCCAGGCCACCAAAGGAAAACATGATGAAAGCCAAGGCCATTACCAGCCCGCTGACGCCGTTGGGGAAGAAACCGCCATGTGTCCACAGGTTGGCCACGGTGGCTTCAGGGCCGCCGCTGCCGCTGGTCAGCAGGTAGGCACCCAGGCCGATCATGCTGACGATGGCGACCACTTTGATGATGGCGAACCAGAATTCGGCTTCACCGAAGAACTTCACGTTCATCAGGTTGATGGCGTTGATCAGCACGAAGAAGGCTGCCGCCGTGACCCAGGTGGGGATCTCCGGCCACCAGTAGTGAACATACTTGCCGACCGCCGAAAGCTCCGACATACCCACCAGGATATACAGCACCCAGCAGTTCCAGCCCGACAGGAAGCCGGCGAAACCACCCCAGTAGGTGTGGGCGAAATGGCTGAACGAGCCGGCCACCGGCTCTTCGACGATCATTTCACCCAGCTGGCGCATGATCATGAAGGCGATGAAGCCGCAGATGGCGTAGCCAAGAATCATCGACGGGCCGGCGGATTTCATCACGCCAGCCGAGCCGAGGAACAGGCCGGTACCAATCGCACCGCCGAGGGCGATCAACTGGATATGGCGGTTCTTCAGGCCCCGCTTTAGCTCGCCTGAATGCATGTTTTGTCCACTCATGAACGAAGTCACCTGCATTGTTTTTATCTGTGACGGAATCGGACCCACCGCGCTCGTGGCGCAGCGGAATGGGCAAGGTGGTTACCTTGGGTTTCTTGACCTCAGGTGCCGCCGGAGCGGGTCAACCAGGCGTGATCAAGAGTGCGCGGTACGCAAGAGGGTCACAGGTAAAACGCGGCGCACTGTATACCCCTGCAAACGCGCAGGCGTCAACGCGTTGCATCGTTTCCTCGGGAAAAAACGCAGCGTTCCTGTGGTACAGGCCTTCAAAGGCGAAGTGATCGGCGTACATGGCGCCTCCATTTGTTGTTTTGTCAGCCCGGCTCTTTGGACGGGCTCCTGCACAAGGCAATGGCGGCTATAACACCGTGGGGACGGGGGTTTGGGCAAGCGTGGCTGGCGCCATGGCGACGGCTTTGGCACAGCGGCGCCGGCAAGGTTTATTTACACGATCGGGCTTGATCTGAAATGCGGACTGAAAACGGCCACATTCGTATAGATTTCTTTACAAGGCGGTTCAAGAACTTGCCAGTCGTCCGAAAAATTCTTTTTGTTCAATATCTTGGGCTTAGTCCACATTCGCGCAGGCATAAAAAAACCAGCCCGAAGGCTGGTTCCTTGATGACCACACTGGCTTATCAGCCACGCGGCTTGCCGCGACCACGGCCTGCCGGCTTGTCGCCATCAGGCTTGCCCGGACGCTTGCGCATCTCGCTCGGGCGCTCAGCCACCGTGCTGCCACGGGTGGGTTTACGCGGCGCTTCTTCACGCGGCTGACGCGCCGGGCGTTCGCCAGTAGCGGCACCTTCGTGGGCCGGGCGCAGGTTGCGCACGCGCTCGCCACGGCCCAGCGGGCGGGTCGACTTGCGCTGCAGGCGCTCCATCTTGTCCTTGGCCTTGAGCTTCATGGCTGGCAGCGCGACCGGCTGCAGGCCCACTTCGGCGGCGAGGATGTCGATTTCGCCCTGGGTCATTTCGCGCCAGCGGCCCATCGGCAGGTCCGAATTGAGGAACACCGGGCCGAAACGCACACGCTTCAGGCGGCTGACCACCATGCCCTGGGATTCCCACAGGCGACGCACCTCACGGTTACGACCTTCCATCACCACGCAGTGGTACCAGTGGTTGAAGCCTTCGCCACCCGGTGCCTTCTGGATATCGGTGAACTTGGCCGGGCCGTCTTCCAGCATTACGCCGGCTTTCAGGCGCTCGATCATCTCGTCGTCGACTTCACCGCGCACACGTACCGCGTACTCGCGGTCCATCTCGTAGGACGGGTGCATCAGGCGGTTGGCCAGCTCACCGTCGGTGGTGAACAGCAGCAAGCCAGTGGTGTTGATGTCGAGGCGGCCGATGTTGATCCAGCGGCCTTCTTTTGGCCGTGGCAAACGGTCGAACACGGTCGGGCGCCCTTCCGGGTCGTCACGGGTGCAGATTTCGCCGTCGGGCTTGTTGTACATGATCACCCGGCGGGTGGCCTCGGCGGCCTCCTCGCGCTTGATCAGCTTGCCGTCCACGGCGATGGCGTCGTGCAGGTCTACGCGCTGGCCAAGGGTGGCCTCGACGCCGTTGACCTTGATGCGACCCTGGCTGATCCAGGCCTCGACATCACGCCGCGAGCCCACGCCAATGCGCGCCAGCACTTTCTGCAGCTTTTCGCCGGATGGCGGGGTGATTTCGGTCTCTTTCAGGTCTTGCTCACTCATCTGGGCACCTCCCGGTGTAGGAATGAAAACAGGTTTCTGGCGACGAACGCGCCAAAAGGCCGCGCATCATACGCGGTTCATCAGGGGAACGCACTGGAGGGTAGAGGGTTTTGTGGGGCTGGGCATGATTTTCTGCCCAATGGGCTTTGTGCTGGCCGCTCCGCGGGCAGCACAGGCAGCAGATCAATCAGGGCTGCGCCTTGTTCTCTTCCTCCACCGAAGGCTCAGGCTCTTCTCCCCGCAAATCATCAAAATCGGTTTTCAAACCGTCTTCCATGGCATCCAGCTCCACCAACAGGCTACGGAAGCTGGTCTCCTCTCTCGGCTCACCAACCTCCTCTTCCCCAAGGCTGGCATCCGCCAACGCCTGCAGGTGCGCAGGCACCGGCGCATCATCCGGGTCAAGTTGCGGCGCTGGTTCCATTTCGCGCAGCTCGGCCAAGGCCGGCAGGTCCTCAAGGCTCTTGAGGTTGAAATGATCGAGAAACGCCTTGGTGGTGGCGAACATCGCCGGCCGGCCGGGCACTTCGCGGTAGCCGACCACGCGAATCCACTCGCGCTCCATCATGGTCTTGATGATATTGCTGTTCACCGCAACGCCCCGCACGTCCTCGATTTCACCACGGGTGATCGGCTGGCGGTAGGCAATCAGGGCCAGTGTCTCAAGCAGCGCTCGCGAGTAGCGCTGCGGGCGCTCTTCCCACAGGCGCCCGACCCAAGGGGCATAAACCTCGCGAATCTGCAGGCGATAGCCGCTGGCCACCTCCTTGAGCTCGAACGCACGCCCATTGCACGACTTGCCCAGCACCTCCAGGGCCTGCCTGAACACCTTGGGCTCGGGGCGCTCGGCTTCCTCGAACAGCTCGTACAGGCGCTCCAGGGATTGCGGCTTGCCCGAAGCGAGCAAGAAGGCTTCGATCAGCGACGCCAGGTCGCGGGGTTCATTCAGGTTCATTGGGTTCTTCAGCTGGCGCCGGGCGAAGCCGCACGTGAATGGCGGCGAAAGGTTCATTCTGCACCAGTTCGATCAGCGATTCCTTCACCAGTTCGAGAACGGCCATGAAGGTCACCACCACGCCCAGCTTGCCCTCCTCGGCAGCAAACAACGCGATGAACGGCACAAAGGCACCGCCCTTGAGACGCTCCAGCACCTGGCTCATGCGCTCGCGGGTGGACAAGGTCTCACGGGTGATCTGATGGCTTTCGAACAGGTCGTTGCGGCGCATCACCTCGGCCATGGACATCAGCAGCTCTTCCAGGCTGACCTGAGGCAACAGCTTGCGTACCTTGGCCTGCGGCGCTTCCAGGCGCGGCACCACCACCTCGCGCCCGACCCGTGGCAATTCGTCGATGCCCTCGGCGGCGGCCTTGAAGCGCTCGTACTCCTGCAGGCGGCGGATCAGCTCGGCGCGAGGGTCACCCTCCTCCTCCTCGACGTCGGCGGAACGCGGCAGCAGCATGCGTGACTTGATCTCGGCCAGCATGGCAGCCATCACCAGGTATTCGGCAGCCAGTTCAAGGCGCACGCTTTTCATCAGCTCCACATAGCCCATGTACTGCCGGGTGATCTCGGCCACAGGGATGTCGAGGATGTCGATATTCTGCTTGCGGATCAGGTACAGCAACAGGTCCAGCGGGCCTTCGAACGCTTCGAGGATGACTTCAAGGGCGTCCGGCGGGATGTACAGGTCCAGCGGCAGCTCGGTCAGGGCTTCGCCATAGACCAGCGCCAACTGCAGTTGCCGAGGCGCTTCGACCCGTTCGGCCGGCGCCTCAGGCGCTTCCAGCTGGCTCACGCGTTGACCAGGAACGGCGTGGGGTCGCCACAACCTTCGCGGATCAGTTCCGGCTCGTCGCCGGACAGGTCGATGATGGTCGACGCCTTGAGGTCGCCGAACCCGCCATCGATCACCAGGTCAACATGGTGTTCCAGCCGTTCACGGATCTCGTAAGGGTCGGTCATCGGCTCGCTGTCGCCCGGCAGGATCAGGCTGACGCTCATCAGTGGCTCGCCCAACTCGGCCAGCAAGGCCAGGGTGATGGCGTGGTCCGGTACACGCAGCCCGATGGTGCGACGCTTATCGTGCAACAGCAGACGCGGCACTTCACGCGTGCCGTTGAGGATGAAGGTGTAAGGCCCCGGTACATGCGCCTTCAGCATGCGGAAGGTGCCGGTGTCGACCTTGGCATACAACCCCAGTTGCGACATGTCGCAGCACATCAGGGTGAAGTTGTGCGTCTTGTCCAGCCCGCGCAGGCGCCGCACCCGCTCGATTGCCGACTTGTCGCCTATCTGGCAACCCAGCGCATAGGCCGAGTCCGTCGGATACACCACCACGCCCCCCTTGCGGATGATCTCGACGGCCTGTTTTATCAGGCGCGCCTGTGGGTTCTCCGGATGAATCTGGAAAAATTGGCTCACGTAATCGTCCTGTTCATAGCGCCAAAGGCTGTTCATGGCTGAATCGACGCCACAAAGGTGGCAGATCCTCGGGCAAAGGCCGATAGGCACCGATCTCGCCCCAGGTGCCGGGGCCGTGGAAGTCACTGCCAGCGCTTGCCAGCAGGCCGAACTCACGGGCAAGAATGGACATAGTGCCCACTTGCTCGGCAGGCATCATCCCGTTGACCACTTCAAGCGCCTGCCCTCCTGCCTGAATATAGTCGGCAATCAGCCGCCTGCGCTTGCTGCGGGTCAGGTCGTAGTGCATGGGATGCGCCAGGCTCACCCAGGCGTTGGACTGCCTCAGCGTGGCAACGGTTTCGTCGAGCGTCGGCCAGTGCTGCTTGACATCGCCCAGCTTGCCGGCGCCCAGCCACTTGCGAAACGCTTCACCACGGTCCTTGACGTGCCCGGCACGCACCAGATATTCGGCAAAATGCGGGCGCGCCGGGGCGTTGCCGCTGTCACCCAGCTCGTGCTGCACGGCGCGCGCGCCTTCAAGCGTGCCGGGCATGCCCTTGGCCGCCAGCCGTTTGTCGATTTCTTCGGCACGCAGCCAGCGGCCGCGGTGCAACGCTTGAATCGCCGCCAGCAATGGCGGTGCATCGAGCGGGAAATCATAGCCCAGCACGTGAATGGTCGCGCCGCCCCACGTGCAAGACAGCTCCACACCGCTGACCCAGCGCATACCCAGGTCAACGCAGGCCTGGCGCGCTTCGGGCAGGCCTTCGAGGGTGTCATGGTCGGTCAGCGCCAGCGCTTGCACCCCGTGTTCATGGGCCCGGGCAACCAGTACCGAAGGCGACAGGGCGCCGTCGGAGGCCGTGCTGTGACAGTGCAGATCAACATTCATGGAGGAGCGCTTTCGCTGGAATCGATGTTTGTTATTATGCCGTCACATCCCGATTCTGGCTGCCATTGTGAAACAATTCATCGATTTCATCCCGCTGCTGCTGTTCTTCATCGTCTACAAGCTCGACCCGCGCCCCATGGAAGTCGCCGGCCATCACTTCGAATTTGGCGGCATCTACAGCGCCACAGCCATGCTGATCATCAGCTCGCTGGTCGTGTACGGCGTATTGTTCCTGCGCCAGCGCAAGCTGGAAAAGGGCCAGTGGCTGACGCTGATCGCCTGCCTGGTGTTCGGTGGCCTGACCCTGACCTTTCACAGCGAGACCTTTCTCAAGTGGAAGGCTCCTGTCGTGAACTGGCTGTTCGCCCTGGGTTTTGCCGGCAGCCACTTCATCGGCGATCGGGTGCTGATCAAGCGCATCATGGGCCACGCCCTGACCCTGCCTGATGCCATCTGGACGCGCCTGAACCTGGCCTGGATCGCTTTCTTCCTGTTCTGCGGCGCGGCCAACCTGTTCGTCGCCTTCACCTTCCAGGACTTCTGGGTGGACTTCAAGGTGTTCGGCAGCCTGGGCATGACCGTTATCTTCCTGGTGGCGCAAGGCGTGTACCTGTCGCGCCACCTGCACGATGACCCTTCTACCTCCAAACCCAAGGATTGACATGCTCTACGCCATTATCGCCAGCGACGTCGCAAACTCCCTGGAAAAGCGCCTGGCTGCCCGCCCGGCGCACATCGAACGCCTGCAGCAGCTCAAGGCCGAAGGCCGCGTGGTGTTGGCCGGCCCGCACCCGGCCATCGACAGCAACGACCCGGGCGAAGCGGGTTTCAGCGGTAGCCTGATCGTTGCCGAATTCGAATCGCTGGCGGCGGCGCAGACCTGGGCCGATGCCGACCCGTACATCGCTGCCGGCGTGTACGACAAGGTTGTGGTCAAGCCGTTCAAGCAAGTGCTGCCTTGACCTGAGACGGCACGGCCTTCTTCGCTACACAAACCTTCGGATCTGTGCCATCGCCCGTAGGAGCGGGTTCACCCGCGAAGAGGCTGGGCCTGCGGGCCAATCTCCATCCGCCGTTCACCGTTGCCGCCGCTACCGTATTCGCGGGTAAACCCGCTCCTACACAGATTGGTGGTGGACACACGTCGGTGGTTGGACTCAGCCCTTTGTAGGAGCGGGTTCACCCGCGAAAGGGCAAGGCCTGCAGGCCAATCTCCATCCGCCGTTCACCATTGCCGCCGCTACCGTATTCGCGGGTAAACCCGCTCCTACACAGATTGGTGGTGGACACACGTCGGTGGTTGGACTCAGCCCTTTGTAGGAGCGGGTTCACCCGCGAAAGGGCCGGGCCTGCTGACCAATCTCCACACGCTGTTCACCGTTGCCGCCGCTACCGTATTCGCGGGTAAACCCGCTCCTACACAGATTGGTGGTGGACACATCTCGGTGGTTGGACACAGCCCGCTGTAGGAGCGGGTTCACCCGCGAAGAGGGCCACGCGGTACCAGCAGTTATACTCAGGCCATCAGTCTGCGGTATCTTTGCCACTGGCGGGCCGAATAACCGCCGTCAATGGTTGAATTGAGTGAGTCATGAGCGAGCTGTTACTGATTGATGATGACCAGGAACTGTGCGAGCTGCTCGGCAGCTGGCTGACCCAGGAAGGGTTTTCCGTGCGTGCCTGCCACGATGGGCAGAGCGCACGCCTGGCCCTGGCCGAGCATGCCCCTGCTGCTGTGGTACTGGATGTGATGTTGCCCGACGGCAGTGGCCTGGAGCTTCTCAAGCAGCTGCGCAGCGAGCATGCCGAGCTACCGGTGCTGATGCTGTCAGCCCGCGGCGAGCCGCTGGACCGCATTCTCGGCCTGGAACTGGGTGCCGACGATTACCTGGCCAAACCCTGCGACCCGCGCGAGCTCACTGCCCGCCTGCGCGCGGTGCTGCGCCGCAGCCACCCCACCGCCACAACCAGCCAGATGGAGCTGGGTGACCTGGTCTACAGCCCTGCGCGGGGCGTGGCCAGCATCGATGGCCGCGAAATGACCCTGACCCTGTCCGAAAGCCGTATTCTTGAAGCGCTGCTGCGCCAGCCCGGCGAGCCGCTGGACAAACAGGAGCTGGCGCAGATCGGCCTGGGCCGCAAGCTGACCCTGTACGACCGCAGCCTGGACATGCATGTCAGCAACCTGCGCAAGAAGATCGGCCCCCACGCCGATGGCCGGCCACGCATTGTGGCGTTGCGTAGCCGTGGCTATTACTACTGCCTGTAAAAACGCCGGGGCCGCTGCGCGCCCCATTGGCGGCACAAGGCGGGGCCTGCACGGGCCAATCATCTTTACTTTGCCTTTACCATCCCCTGACTGCGCTTGACGGTGATCTCCCTAGACTGTGCTCATCCGGTAATCACCGGCCTATGAAAGGAGAGACACCATGCGCAAGACCCTTATCGCCCTGATGTTCGCTGCCGCTTTGCCGACCGTAGCCATGGCCATGCCAGATGGCGGCCCGCGCCACGACGGCCCGCATCATCGCGGTGATGCGCCTTTCCACCAACTGGACCTGAGCCGCGATCAGCGCCAGCAGATCGGCAAGCTGATGGGCGAGCAAATGCAGCAGCGCCGCGACATTACCGAGCGCTACCTGTCCAAGCTGCCGGCCGCCGACCAGAAAGCCATGAAGGATGAACTGCAAGCCAACCGCGACAAGACCGACAGCGCAGTGCGCAAGTTGCTCACGGCTGACCAGCAGAAGAAGTTCGATGAACTGCAAAAAGAACGCGCCGCCAAGAAAGCCGAGTGGCAGGAGTTCCAGGCCTGGAAAGCTGAAAAAGGCGCCAAGGCCCATTAAGCTGTCCGCCCCGTGCCCGGCCCGCATCACTGCGGGCCGGGCTTTTCCCGTTTAGGAGGTGCACTTGCGTTCACTGTTCTGGCGCATCCTGGCCAGTTTCTGGCTGGCCATCACCCTGGTCGCAGGCCTGTCGATCCTGCTGGGGCACATGCTCAACCAGGACGCCTGGATCCTCAGCCGCCACCCGGGCCTGAATACCCTGGCCAGCAAGTGGGCCAAGCACTACGAGCAGGAAGGCCTGGAGGCGGCCCAGCACTTTCTGGAACGACGCAAGGACCGCTACAAGATCGACGTGCAGGTGCTCGACGATAGCGGTGAGGCCGTGGTGCCCGGTACCTTTCCACGCCGTGCGGCAGCCTTCGAAGCGCGCCAGCACAATGACCAGCGGCGCTTGCCATGGCGCCGGCTGACCGAGGAATACACCAGCCCCGACACCGGCGAAACCTACTTGCTGATCTACCGCATTCCTCACCCGGCGCTGGATGCCTGGCACCGCGAGAGCCTGCTGTGGCCGCTCAGCGCACTGGGCATTGCCTTGGTCGTGCTGACCCTGTTCAGCCTGCTGGTGACGCTGTCCATCACTCGCCCGCTAAGCCGCCTGCGCAGCGCCGTACACGACCTGGGCCAGACCACCTATCAGCAGAACAGCCTGGCACGGCTGGCAGCGCGGCGTGACGAGTTTGGCGTGCTGGCCAAGGACTTCAACAAGATGGGCGCGCGCCTGCAAAGCACCATTGGCAGCCAGCGCCAGCTGCTACGCGATGTGTCCCACGAACTGCGCTCGCCGCTGGCCAGGCTGCGTATCGCCCTGGCCCTGGCCGAACGCGCCGAGCCTGAGCAGCGGCAAGCGCTGTGGCCACGCCTGACCCGCGAGTGCGACCGCCTGGAAGACCTGATCAGCGAAATCCTCGCCCTGGCCCGAGTGGATGCCGAACAGGCTCATGCCGAACCCGTCGACATCAATGCCTTGCTCGGCAGCGTACGCAAGGACGCCCTGCTGAGCGCACCGGAGCAGGACGTGCGCCTGAAGGCGCAGCCGGGGTTGAACTTGCAGGGTTGGCCAACGCTGATCGAGCGTGCCGTGGACAACCTGCTGCGCAATGCCCTGCGCTTCAACCCGGCGGGCCAGCCGGTCGAGGTCAGCGCCGCACGCGAGCAGGACCGCATCGTGATCAGCGTGCGTGACCATGGGCCTGGGGCGGCAGCGGAGCACCTGGCGCAACTGGGTGAGCCGTTCTTCCGCGCGCCAGGGCAGGAAGCACCGGGGCATGGCCTGGGGCTGGCGATTGCGCGCAAGGCCGCGGAGCGCCATGGCGGTAGCCTGGTGCTGGAGAATCATCCACAGGGTGGGTTTGTGGCCAGGCTGGAGTTGCCCCTGGCTGAAGCGACAGGCAGTTGATGGGGTGTAAAGGTACCTGGCCTCTTCGCGGGTAAACCCGCTCCTACAGGGGATTGTGGATGCTGTTGTAGGAGCGGGTTCACCCGCGAAAAGGCCGGAAGCCTTGATACCTGAATCAGCCCAAGGCCAGGTTACTCACCCCAGCCACTGACGAAATCAGCCGTTTCCAGCACCGGCGCTGTCCGCGGCTCGGTCAGCGGCGTGCCGACGTACAGGTAGCCGATCAGCTCCTCGTTCTCGGCCAACCCCAACCCCTTGTGCACATGGGCATCGAAGGCCATGTCACCGGTACGCCACACCGCGCCGATCCCCTGCGCGTGCGCAGCAATCAGAATACCGTGCGCCGCACAGCCCGCCGCCAGGCGCTGCTCGGACTTGGGCACCTTGAAGTGGTCCTGCAACCTGGCCACCACCACGATCAGCAACGGCGCCCGCAGCGGCATCGCACGGGCCTTGTCCAGTGCAGCCTGGCTGGCATCGCCCTTGTGCTGCACGGCTTCGGCGAACAGCTCACCCAGCTTCTCGCGGCCCTGGCCTTCGATGGTAAGAAAACGCCACGGCCGCAGCTGGCCGTGATCCGGGGCGCGCAGGGCAGCCTGGAACAGCGCCTCGCGCTGGGCGGCATTGGGCGCCGGGTCGGTCAGGCGTGGCACGGAAACACGGTTGAGCAATGCGTCGAGAGCCTCCATCGGCTACCCTCCTGGCAGTTGAATGTGCGGCCATTCTAGCGTTTACATCACCAGACCCATAGGTAGAATGGCGCCCTTCCGTTTCGAGTCTGAGCAGATCACATGGCGTTGCCGACCTTAAGGATCATTGGTTTCATCATCGGCATCTTCCTGATTACCCTGGCCGTCGGCATGGCCGTGCCCATGGCGACCCTGGTGATCTTCGAGCGCACCGGTGACATGCCGTCGTTTCTCTGGTCGAGCCTGATCACCTTCATCGCCGGCCTGGCCCTGGTGGTGCAGGGGCGCCCGGAGCATGTACACCTACGCCCACGCGACATGTACCTGCTGACCGTCAGCAGCTGGCTGGTGGTGTGCGTATTCGCCGCGCTACCGTTCCTGCTGACCCAGCACATCAGCTACACCGACGCCTTCTTCGAAAGCATGTCAGGCATCACCGCCACTGGCGCTACCGTACTCAGCGGGCTCGATAACATGTCACCGGGCATCCTCATGTGGCGCTCGATGCTGCACTGGCTCGGCGGTATCGGCTTCATCGCCATGGCGGTGGCGATCCTGCCGCTGCTGCGCATCGGCGGCATGCGCCTGTTCCAGACCGAATCGTCCGACCGCTCGGAAAAAGTCATGCCGCGCTCGCACATGGTCGCCAAGTCGATCGTGGCGGTTTACGTCGGTTTCTCCATTCTTGGTGCGTTGGCCTTCTGGTGGGCAGGCATGAGCCCGTTCGATGCGATCAACCACGCCATGTCGGCTATCTCTACGGGTGGGTTCTCCACCTCCGACCAGTCGTTGGCAAAATGGGATATCCCGGCCGTGCACTGGGTGGCGGTGGTGGTGATGATCATGGGCAGCCTGCCGTTCACCCTTTACGTAGCCACCCTGCGCGGCAACCGCAAGGCGCTGATTCGTGACCAGCAGGTACAAGGCTTGCTGGGCATGCTGGTGGTCACCTGGCTGGTACTGGGCACCTGGTACTGGTACAGCACCAACCTGCACTGGCTCGACGCCCTGCGCCACGTGGCGCTGAATGTGACCTCTGTGGTCACCACCACCGGTTTCGCCCTGGGGGACTACAGCCTGTGGGGCAACTTCTCGCTGATGCTGTTCTTCTACCTGGGCTTCGTTGGCGGCTGCTCTGGCTCGACCGCCGGCGGTATCAAGATTTTCCGCTTCCAGGTGGCCTACATCCTGCTGAAGGCCAGCCTCAACCAGCTGATTCACCCGCGCGCGGTGATCAAGCAAAAATACAACGGTCATCGCCTCGATGAAGACATCGTGCGTTCGATCCTGACGTTCTCGTTCTTCTTCGCTATCACCATTTGTGTCTTGGCGCTGCTGCTGTCGCTGCTGGGCGTGGACTGGATGACTGCGCTGACCGGTGCCGCCGGCACGGTTTCGGGTGTAGGCCCAGGCCTGGGTGAAGTGATCGGCCCGTCGGGCAACTACGCCACGCTGCCTGACGCGGCCAAATGGATTCTGGCGGCCGGCATGCTGCTGGGTCGACTGGAAATCATCACGGTGTTGGTGTTGTGCATGCCGGCGTTCTGGCGTCACTGAGCACTTCGCCTTCCGCGCCCAGGCGGGCGCGGTACTCGCTGGGCGTGGCATCGAACCAGCGGCGGAACGCCCGATAGAAGTTGCTGGGGTCGGCAAAGCCCAGCAGGTAGGCGGTTTCCAGCAAGGTCATGCCCGGCTGGGCCAGGTATTGTTCGGCCAGTTCGCGGCGGGTGTCGTCAAGCAAGGTCTGGAAGCTGGTGCCTTCCTCCTGCAGCCGCCGTTGCAAGGTGCGCTGCGACAGGTGCAGGGCCTGGGCCAGGGTTTCGCGCTTGGGCTCACCCTGCGGCAGGATGCGGCACAACACCTGGCGTACGCGGTGGCTAACCCGACTTTCGGAGAAGCGTGCCAGGTACTCGCCGGCAAACCGGTCGTGCAGCACCGCCATGGCCTCGTTCGCGGTCGGCAGCGGCGCCTCCATGTCGGCCCGCTCGAACACCAGTGCATCATGTGGGGCGCCGAACACCAGCGGCGAATGGAACGCCACCTTGTAAGGCTCGACATTCTTCGGCTGCGGCCCCTGCACCAGTACCCGCCGCGGCTGGACCGGCCGGCCACTGAGCCATTTGCACAGCGCCAACGCACAGGCCAGCGACGCTTCGGCGCTGTGCCGGGTTGGCGGCAGGTGGTCACCGTGCACGGTCAGAATCAGCGAATAACCCTCGGGACCGAGGACGAAACTGAGGTCGGAGCTTTCGGCGATGATGCGCTGGTAGCGCACCAGGCGCTCGAAGCCCTCGGCCAGGGTGCGGCTGGACATCAACGCATAGCCCACCACATGGAACGACGCCGGGCGGACCACCCGTGCCATGTTCAGGCCGATGGCCTCATTGCCCGACAGCTCCACCGCCAGCAGCCAGAGGCGGGTCATGGAGTCTTGCGGAAAACGTGCATCGGGGTCGTCGAGGGCGGCAAAGTCCAACCCCAATTGCTTGAACATGGCTCTGCAATCCAGCCCTTCCAGTTCAAGTGCCTTCACGATCCCTGATGCCCAACTGGCTGACGTTGTTCTTTCGCTCATGACAGGCTTCTTTTACCAACCGCTCCTGCGGTGAACCCCAAGGATACTCATTTGGCGCCTATTGTCACTGGTAGGCCCCGTCAGTCACTCTAGACTCGAATCAGGCTCCACGCCGTGTATCTTGTCCAGAAGTATTAATCCCGGAGCACTGCCATGAACAGCACAGCGCAGTTTCGCAGTTTTGCCGAGTTCTATCCGTACTATCTGGGGGAGCACAGCAACCCCACCTGCCGCCGCCTGCACTTCGTCGGCACCAGCCTGGTGATAGCGCTGCTGGCCTACACCATTGGCAGTGGCAAATGGTTGCTGCTGCTGGCCGTGCCGGTGTTCGGCTATGGCTTTGCCTGGGTCGGGCACTTCTTTTTCGAGAAGAATCGGCCAGCGACCTTTACCTATCCGCTGTACAGCCTGGCCGGGGATTTCGTGATGTTCCGGGATATCCTGCTGGGCAAGCTCAGGCTGTAAGCGTCCGAGGCCGCTTGGCGGCACTCTGCCCTCGGCCCCTAAGCCGGCTCGCGCAACGCCGCCACGGCCTGGGCTTCGGCCAGCCGATACAGTTCGACGCTGCCATCCCAATGCTCGATCAGGGCCGTGCACGACTCCACCCAGTCCCCGCAATTGAGGTAGTCCACCTCACCCACCTTGCGGATCTCGGCATGATGGATATGCCCGCACACCACTCCATGAAACCCACGACGGGTGCATTCATGGGCAATGGCATTCTCGAAGTCGCTGATGAAGTTCACCGCGCCTTTCACCTTGTGCTTGAGGTACGCCGACAGCGACCAGTAACCATAGCCATACCGCGCTCGCCAGTGGTTGAGCCAGCGGTTGAGCACCAAGGTGAATTCGTAGGCGCGATCACCCAGAAACGCCAGCCAGCGGTGGTAACGGGTAATCACATCGAACTGATCGCCATGGACCACCAGCAGTCGGCGGCCATCGGCTGTCAGGTGCTCGGCCTCGTCTACCAGCTGAATGTTGCCCAGAATCAACTTTGAGTAGCGACGTAGGAATTCGTCATGGTTGCCGGTGACGTAGATCACCTCGGTACCGCGCTTGCTCATGGTCAGCAGCCGGCGGATCACGTTGGTGTGGGCTTGCGGCCAATAGATCCCGCCGCGCAGTTTCCAGCCATCGATGATATCGCCCACCAGGTAGACGCGGTCAGCCTGGTAGCCCTTGAGGAATTGCGACAGGTGTTCGGCCTGGCAGTCGCGGGTACCCAGGTGCACGTCGGAGATCCACAGGGTACGCACGCGTTGCTTGCGCGAGGGGCGGGACAGTTCGGCATGGCTCATAGGCAGGCTCCGGCGCAGTTTGCTGGAGACTGGCAGGCGTACATGACAGCGCCATGGCAAAACAGTGACGAGTGATGGCGTGCAGGGATTGAGGCACAATGGGCGCCTGCCCTGCGAGGAAGCCCCCATGACCGCCGGCCCGATCCTCTCGCTGCGCCATTACCGCGACAGCCTGATCGCCCATAGCCACGAACACCCGCAACTGGTGTTCGGCCTGCGCGGCCGCCTGGAGTTCGAGGTCCAGGGGCATGGCGCCGGCATCGATCGCCAGGGGCTGATCGTGGTCCCGGCGGGTGCTCATCACACGTGCGCCAGCGATGCCGGCAGTGATTGCCTGGTGCTTGATGTGCCAG
The DNA here is from genome assembly GCF_046230975.1 of Pseudomonas sp. KCJK9058. Lineage (NCBI taxonomy): Bacteria > Pseudomonadati > Pseudomonadota > Gammaproteobacteria > Pseudomonadales > Pseudomonadaceae > Pseudomonas > Pseudomonas sp. KCJK9058. The sequence goes on along the minus strand of NZ_JBJJLR010000006.1, from coordinate 83,498 downwards.
GGGAGCCTTGGCTGCGCGAGCACCTGGGCGAGCATGCCGATGCCAGCCGCCGCCTGCTCGACCGCCCCGCCGCCGTGAGCCTGGATGAGCGCCAGCAGCAACTGGTGGACTGGCTGGCGACCAGCCCCGTGCACGACCCACTGATTGCCAGGCAAGGCGCGGCACTGCTGCTGGCCAGCCTCAACGCCACGGCGGCAGCCAGCGTGCACGCCAGCCAGCGCCTGCCCTACAGCGCCTTCGATGCGCATATCGAGCAACATGCGGCTTACCCGCTGCAGGTAGCTGACCTGGCGCGCATCGCCGGGCTGTCCAGTGCCCGGCTGCATGCGCGCTTTACCACTGAGTGCGGGATGACTCCGATGGACTACATTCGCCAGCGGCGTTTGCTCAAGGCGCGGCGGCTAATCGTGCAGACCGTGCTGCCGATGGGCGAAATTGCGGCGCAGGTGGGGTATAGCTCGCAAAGTGCCTTTTCAGCGGCGATGCTACGGGCGTTCGGGTGTACACCTTTGGCTTTGCGGCGAGAGTTTGGCGATAACTGACAGCAGTCTTGCGACAGAACGTGTTCGCCTGAGGCTTTAGACTTTGCCTTTACCGACCCTTTCGCGGGTAAACCCGCTCCTACAGGATGCCCCCGCCTGAAGGTTGTGCAAAACCTGTAGGAGCGGGTTTACCCGCAAAAGGCCCGGCACACCTGTAGGAGCGGGTTCACCCGCGAAAGGGCCGGCACTGCCTGTAGAGATCTTCATCAAGGACCCATCATGAACCACCGCACCGCCCTCGGCGCACTGCACATTGGCGCGCTGTTCTTCGGCCTTACCGGCGTCTTCGGCAAACTGGCCGCCAGCGCCAGCCCGGCGATCATTGTCTTCGGTCGCGCCGCCTTCGCCGTACTCGCCCTGGCCCTGTTCGCCAGCCTGGCCGGCCCGGGCTGGCAACGCGTGAGCCGCCAGGATACGCGCCGCCTGCTGCTCGGTGGTGTGCTGCTGGCCGGCCACTGGGTCAGCTTCTTCATCGCCGTCAAAGTGGGCGGCGTAGCCATCGCCACCCTCGGGTTCGCCAGCTTCCCGGCCTTTACGGTGATCCTCGAAAGCCTGCTGTTCCGCGAGCGTATCCACCGTAACGAAGCCGTCTTGGTCGTGCTGGTCAGCATTGGCCTGATACTGGTCACACCGGCATTCGACCTGGCCAGCGAAGCCACCGGCGGCCTGCTCTGGGCACTGCTCTCGGGCCTGCTGTTCTCGCTGCTGTCACTGACCAACCGGGCCGGCTCCGGACGTTTGCCTGCAGTGCAGGCCGCACTGTGGCAAAACCTGGTGGTGGGCCTGTGCCTGCTACCGTTCGCGGCGCCCGGCCTGGCCGACGTTGCGACCCTGGACTGGCTGTGGATCGCCCTGCTCGGCATTTTCTGCACGGGGGTGGCGCACAGCCTGTTCGTCGCCAGCCTGGCAGTGATCAAGGCGCGCACCGCTGCGGTCGTGTTCGGCATGGAGCCGGTCTACGGCATTGCCGTGGCCTGGGCAGTGTTCGCCGAAACACCTACCGTGCGCATGCTGCTGGGCGGCGCGCTGATCATCTTCGCCATCGTGCTGTCCAGCCGCCTGGCTGCCGAGCAGCCGCCCAGGCAGCGGCCACTGACCGAGGGCGCCTGATCAGCGGTCGTTGTGACCAAGGTCACGCTGCGGGTCGACCAGGTCGCGCACCCGCTGCTTCAGTGCCTTCGCCTCGGGGAAACCGCCGTCGGCCTTGCGCTCCCAGATCTGCACGTCATTGCAGGTGATGCGGAAGACCCCCCCGGTGCCCGGCTCCAGCGCAACCCGGCCAAGGTCGTCGGCAAAGGTGCTGAGCAGTTCCTGAGCCAGCCAGGCCGCACGCAGCAGCCACTGGCACTGAGTGCAATAGGTGATGACGATTTCCGGCTTGTTGTCAGCCATGGTGAAACATCTCCAGGTAAGGGGCCGCTTATACTAGCGGTCTTTAGCCCACGGTTTGAGAGTCACGATGCGCCGTCTGCTGTTCTGTTTTCTGCTCGCACTCACCTCGCTTACGGCAATCGCTGCGGAACCCGCCAGGCCCAAGGTCGGCCTGGTGTTGTCTGGCGGTGCTGCCCGTGGCCTGGCCCACATCGGCGTGCTCAAAGCACTGGAGGAACAGGGTGTGCGCATCGACGCCATCGCCGGCACCAGCATGGGCGCGGTGGTCGGCGGCCTGTACGCCTCGGGCTACAGTGTCGAAGAGCTGGAAAAACTCGCGACCACCCTTGACTGGCAACAGGCGCTCTCCGATGCCCCGCCGCGCAAGGATGTGCCGTTCCGGCGCAAGCAGGATGACCGTGACTTCCTGGTCAAGCAGAAGCTCAGCTTTCGCGACGACGGCAGCATGGGCCTGCCGCTGGGTGTGATTCAGGGCCAGAACTTGTCACTGCTACTGGAAAGCAAACTGGCGCATACCGCCGACACCCGCGACTTCGATAAGCTGCCCATTCCTTTCCGCGCCGTGGCTACCGACATCGCCAGTGGCGAAAAAGTCGTGTTCCGCCGGGGTCACCTGCCCCAGGTAATCCGCGCCAGCATGTCGATCCCCGCCGTGTTCGCCCCGGTCGAACTGGACGGCCGCCTGCTGGTGGACGGCGGGATGGTCGACAACATTCCGGTGGATGTGGCCCGCGAAATGGGCGTGGACCTGGCCATCGTGGTCGACATCGGCACCCCGCTGCGCGATCGCAAGCAATTACTGACGGTGGTCGACGTGCTGAATCAGTCGATCACTTTGATGACCCGGCGCAACTCCGAAGAACAACTGGCCAGTCTGCACCGCGACGACATCCTCATCCAGCCATCGCTGACCGCCTTCGGCGTGACTGACTTCGGCCGTGCCCGCGACATGATCGACGCCGGTTACCGCGCCACTCGCCTGCTTGACCCACGCCTGGCCACCCTGCGCCAGCCCGAGGGCGACGCCAGCCTGGCCGTGGCCCGCTCGCCGCGCCAGCGCACGCCGGTAATCACCGCAATCCGGATCGAAAACGACTCCAAGGTCAGCGATGATGTAATCCGCTCGTACATCCGCCAGCCAATCGACGCGCCGCTGGAACTGGGCCGCCTGCAGACCGACATGGGTACGCTGTATGGCCTGGACTACTTCGACAGGGTGCAGTACCGCGTGGTGCACAAGGGCAACGACAATACCCTGGTGATCAACGCCCGGGGCCGACGCGGCGGCACGGACTACCTGCGCCTGGGCCTGAACCTGTCCGATGACCTGCGCGGCGACAGCGCTTTCAACCTGGGCGCCAGCTACCGGGTCAACGGCATCAACAGCCTTGGCGCCGAATGGCTGACCCGCGGCCAGATCGGTGACCAGCAAGCGCTGTACAGCGAGTTCTACCAACCCCTGGATGTGGGCTCACGCTACTTCATCGCGCCGTACCTGGACCTGGGCTCGCAGAACATCGAAGCCACCCTGGACAACGACCCGGTCGCCGAGTATCGCCTGGAACGCTATGGCTTTGGCCTGAACGTAGGCCGGCAGATCGGCAACAGCGGTGAAGTGCGCCTGGGCGTGGGCAAGGCCTGGGGCGAAGCCGAGGTGCGCATCGGCGACCAGGACCTGCCCAAAGTCAGTTTCAACGAAGGTTTCTACGAGCTGAAGTACTCGTTCGACACCCTCGATAACGTGTACTTCCCGCACCATGGCGAGGATATCGGCCTGACCTTGCGCAAATACGACAAGTCGCTGGACTCCGACCAGGATTACCGGCAGTGGCTGTTCACCCTGGACAAGGCCATCAGCAGCGGGCCGAACACGTTCGTACTGGGTGGGCGCTACGGGCGCACGCTGGACGACACTGAAGTGGTGACGTCGAGCTTTGTGATGGGCGGGGCGCGAGAGCTGTCAGGCTTCCGCCAGGACTCGGTATCGGGGCAGAACGTGAGCCTGCTGCGCATGGTCTATTACCGCCGGCTGACGCCACGGGCCTATGTGCCGCTGGACTTCCCGCTGTACATCGGCGGCTCGCTGGAGCGAGGGCGGGCGTGGAACAACGACAACGAATTTGACAGTGGGTACATCAATGCGGCGAGCATCTTCCTGGGGCTGGAGACGCCTCTAGGGCCGCTGAACTTCAGCTACGGCGCCAACAGTGCGCATGAACAAGCGGTGTACCTGAACCTTGGGCACACCTTCTGAGGCTTGCACTGCACCTGCAACGATGGGGGGAGCTCAGGACTTTTCGAGGTTGGCCAGGATCTTGGCATGCACGCGCATACAGACCTGCAAGTCCGCCTCGTCCACGCCGGTAAACAGCTCTACCCGCAGTTGGTTGGCGATGGTCTCGATCTGATCGATCAACGGCTTGGCCGGCGGGCACAGCACGATCTTCTTCGCCCGCCGATCCTCCAGCACCGCCTGCCGGCGCACCAGCCCTTGCGCTTCCAGGCTGTCGAGCAGACGCGCCAGGGTCGGGCCCTCGACACCTACGCTCTGGGCCAGCTCACGCTGGGTCGGGGCGTCTTCGAAGCGCGCCAGGTGCAGCAACACCAGCCAGCGCGCCTGGGACAGGTTGAGCCCGGCCAGGCGGCGGTCCAGCTCGGCACGCCAACCTCGGGACATCTGGGCCAGTTGCATGCCAAAGCGGTGTTGGTTGTCGTTCAGGGGCATAAGGAACTCATTGGAGTAGATCTAATTATTAGGCAGCTAACCATGCCCTGCCCCACGAGGCAAGGCTCGGCCATGGTTACGCGTTCGATAATCGTCAAAAAGCATGACAAAGGTCAGCAGATGGCGCTTCTGCCTTCGATCCTGCATGCGTTTACAATTCGAATTCCGCCGCCAGCGCTGCGCGCACGCAATAAAGTACGCCCTCCGGCACCCGCGCCCCGAACTGCGGGGCAATGGCCGACACCGGTGGCAGCTCACCCTCGCCATCAAGAAAGGCGTCCTGCACCTCCATCATCAGGTCTTCCGGCAAGTCGATGGCCTGGTCCAGACTCAGCTCCTGGCGGCCCAGCGCCTCGGCCAGCAGGCTATACACATTCTTCTCGCTGCAGTTGAGCTGCCCGGCGATCTGCGCCGGGGTCATGCCGGCACGGGCCAGGCTGACCAGTTCGTGGCGCAGGTCGAGCACCACTTTCGGTGCCTCGTCGGTGCCACCGCTGCTGTTCAGCACTTCGAGGAACGCCTGGCCGTAGCGCTCCAGCTTGCGCGCCCCCACACCGCTGACCTGGGCCATGTCGCTGAGGCTGACCGGCTGGCTGCGCAGCATCTCCAGCAGTGTCGAGTCGGGGAAGATGACGTAGGGCGGCACACTGTGTTCTTCGGCCAGCTTGCGGCGCAGGGTACGCAGCGCTTCCCACAGATCGCGCTCTTCGGCACGCACCAGCTGGCTGGCCGGGCTGCCGCCGCTGGACGACGAGGTTTTGGCCGTGGTCTGCGGTTTGAGATCACGGCGCAGTTGCAAGGTCACCTCGCCGCGCAGCAGCGGCCGGCAGCTGTCGGACAGGCGCAAACCGCCGTAGCCTTCCAGGTCGATATCGACCAGGCCGCGCGCCACCAACTGACGGAACAGTGAACGCCACTCGACCTCGGCCAAGCCTTTGCCAACGCCGAATACCGACAGCTTCTCGTGGCCGAAATTGCGCACCTTCTCGGTGTCCTTGCCCAACAGCACATCGACCAGGTGACCAACACCATAGCGCTGGCCGGTGCGGAACACCGCCGACAGCGCCTGGCGGGCCGGCTCGGTAGCGTCCCAGGTCTGGATGTTGTCGACACAGTTGTCGCAGTGCCCGCACGGTTGTTCGAGGATCTCGTCGAAGTACGCCAGCAGCGACTGGCGGCGGCAGCGCGTTTCTTCGCACAGCGCCAGCATGGCGTCCAGCTTGTGCTGCTCGATGCGCTTGTGGCGCTCGTCGCCTTCGGAGTTCTGCAGCATCTGCTTGAGCATCACCATGTCCTGCAGCCCGTAGGCCATCCAGGCATCGGAGGGCAGGCCGTCACGGCCGGCCCGGCCAGTTTCCTGGTAGTAGGCTTCAAGCGATTTGGGCAGGTCGAGGTGAGCAACGAAGCGCACGTTGGGCTTGTCGATACCCATGCCGAAAGCAATGGTAGCGACCATGATCAGCCCTTCCTCGTTGAGAAAGCGGTGCTGGTTGGCCGCACGTGTCTCGGCGGCCAGGCCGGCGTGATACGGCAGCGCAGGGAACCCCTGACTGCAGAGGAAGGCGGCGGTTTCGTCGACCTTCTTGCGCGACAGGCAGTAGACGATGCCTGCGTTGCCACGACGTTCGCCGAGGAAGGCCATCAACTGCTTGCGCGGTGCCTCCTTGGGCACGATGCGGTAAAAGATGTTGGGCCGGTCGAAACTCGACAGGAAGCGCTCGGCGCCTTGCAGGTGCAGGCGCTGAACGATCTCCTCGCGGGTTCGCATGTCGGCCGTGGCGGTAAGCGCAATGCGCGGCACATGCGGAAACAGTTCGGCCAGCTGACCCAGTTGCAGGTACTCGGGGCGGAAATCGTGCCCCCATTGCGAAACGCAGTGGGCCTCGTCAATGGCGAACAGCGAGATGTCCAGATCGCGCAGGAAGTCGAGCATGCGCGGCTGCACCAGGCGTTCCGGCGCCAGGTACAGCATCTTGACCTCACCACGGCGCAGGCGCCCGGCCAGTTCACGCTGCTGCTCCGCCGTCAGGGTAGAGTTCAGGGCGGCCGCAGACACACCCAGCTCGTCAAGGGTGGCGACCTGGTCGTCCATCAGCGCGATCAGTGGCGATACCACCACCGTCAAGCCCGGGCGCAGCAGCCCCGGCACCTGGAAACACAGCGATTTGCCGCCACCGGTGGGCATCAGTACCAAGGCATCGCCGCCATTGGCCACGCATTCGATGATCGCTGCCTGGCGCCCACGGAAACTGTCGTAGCCGAAGATGTCCTTGAGAACGCGCTGAGCCTGTTCGAGCATGTGCAACTCCAAATCGCCGTACCATCCTGGATAAAGGCTGGACGAAAAACCCGCCCCGCACACGCCAAATGCGTAAGCGGTTTTTGCCAGGCAGCCGTTAAAACCTGCCCCTGGATGAAAAATCGCGGAGTATACCGCAGCACCGCGCTGCACATGCACCGCGGCGATAGACGTTCCCTTTGCCCCGCTGCCGCTGCAAGGTGCTAGAATTCGTTATCGTTTATTCCCCAAGGTAGCCCTGTAATGTCCTTCGCCGAGCAACTGACCCGCCTGCAAGCCTTCCTCGACGCCGACGAGCTGCACGAAGAAGCGCTGGACTATGTCGCCGCACACGGCTACCTCACCGCTCTTTCGATCAACGCCGAGGACGTGCCCGAGCGCGAGTGGATCGACGCCCTGTTCGCCGAGGAGCCGCACTACGCCAGCGAAGCCCAGCGCACCGAGATCGAGGCCACCCTGGTGGCGCTCAAGGCGCACATTGCCCGCCAGCTGGCCAGCGACGAAGAATTCGACCTGCCCTGCGAGCTCGACCTGACCGATGAGCCGGACGATTCCGACCTGCGCGGCTGGTGCATCGGCTTCATGGAAGGCGTGTTCCTGCGGGAAGAGGCGTGGTTCGAAAACGCCGAGGAAGAAGTCAGCGAAATGCTGCTGCCGATCATGGTGGGTTCGGGGTTGTTTGACGAACAGCCAGAGTTCGCCGATATCGCCAGCAACGCCAACCTGCAGGATGACATGATCGTGCAGATCCCTGAGGCACTGAGCGCACTGTTCCTGCTGCTGCACGCCCCTGACGAAAAACCGGCGCTGCTCAAGCCACGCCACCACTGAGCAACCTGTGCGCTACCTGCTGCTGGCCACTGGCTGGCTCAGCGTCGCGCTGGGGGTGCTGGGGATATTCCTGCCGGTCTTGCCCACCACCCCATTCCTGCTTTTGGCGGCGGCCTGCTTTGCCCGCAGCTCGCCGCGCTTTCACCACTGGCTGGTCCATCATCCCAAGCTGGGACCATGGATCCGTGACTACCTCAGTGGTGAAGGCATCCCCCTCAAGGGCAAGGTCTACGCCATCGGCCTGATGTGGGCCAGCATTGGCCTGTCGTGCTACCTGGTCCCGCTGTTCTGGGCACGTACCTTCATGCTGACCAGTGCCGTACTGGTTACCCTGTACCTGCTCAGGCTGAAAACCCTGCACAAGCCAAAGTGACAATATTTTGTCGCCAAATATCGCTTTCGCCTAATCAACACCTTCTTTATCCGAATTAGTTCTGGAACCGCGTGTAGACCTTGTATCCATGGGTTTTCAAGGCATTTCCCGCCTTCGTTCCGTGCCCTTGAATACACACTTATTAGACAACAACGATCTTATATGGCAATTTGATATGAATAAATCTTCTTATCTATCGCGTTGAATGTACTTAGCTGTGTTGTTAAAAACCTGCAACACTATACGCGATACGTTTATCGTCATTTTTTTGGCGAACAGCAGGATCAATTCCAGGATCAGGGAGATGTACCATGCGCGTTTTGAACCCCATCACCAGTGCTTTACTGTTGGCCCTGGCGAGTGCCAACGTACAGGCGATGTCGATTACCGAGGCTGTCCAAAGCGCCGTGGACTACCACCCACAAGTCAGCTCCAACCGTAACAGCAAGCTGTCGGCCGATGAAGACGTGAAGTTCGCGCGTGGTGGCTACTACCCTTCCGTGGACCTGGTTGCCGGTTATGGCCGCCAGCGCTCGGACAACGCCACGACCCGTGCAGCGGGTAATCACAACAAGGAAACCCTCAACTACACCCAGTCCGAACTGCGCCTGCGGCAGATGATCTTCGACGGCTTCAACACCGCGAATGAAGTGGGCCGCACCGAGGCGGTCTCTACCTCCCGCGCCTATTACACCCAGGCCGTTGCCCAGGATGTCGCCCTGCGTGCAGTCGAGGTCTACCTGGAAGTGCTCAAACGCCGTGAACTGGTGACGCTGGCCAAGAACAACCTGCAAGCTCACCTGCGCGTCAACGACCAGATTGGCCTGCGCAACGAGCGCGGCGTCGGCAGCACTGCCGACCTCGACCAGTCCCGCGCCCGTCGCGCCCTGGCGGAAAACAACCTGGACACCGCCGAAGTCGACCTGGCCGATGCCGAGGCCAACTTCTTCAGCGTGATCGGTCGCGCCCCGGACGAGCTGGAAAGCCCGCAGAGCATCAGGGGCGAGGTGCCAGGCACCCTCGACGAAGCCCGCGACGGCATGCGCCAGAACAACCCGTACATCAAGTCTGCCCAGGCTGACGTCAACGCCGCCGAGCGGCAGTACGAAGTGGGCAAGTCGACCTTCTACCCGCGCTTCGACGCCATTCTGGCAACCGGTGCCAACAACAACACCGGCGGCGAGAAAGGCCACAATAACAACGACTGGCAAGCTGGCGTGGAGATGAACTACAACCTGTTCCGCGGTGGCAGCGACAAGGCTCGCCTGCAGTCCGACGCGCACAAGATCAACCAGGCACTGGACATTCGCAACAACGCCCTGCGTGAGTTGACCGAAAACCTGAGCCTGGCGTGGAACGCCATGAACAACGCCAGCAAGCAGCTGCCAACCGCGCGCGAATACGCCGAGACCACCAAACGTGTGCGCGCGGCCTACCAGGACCAGTTCGGCCTGGGCCAGCGCACCCTGCTGGACGTCCTCGACAGTGAGAACGAGCTGTACAACGCAGACCGTCGCTACACCGAGGTGCGTTATACCGAAGAGTTCTCGCGCTACCGCGTACTGGCGACCATGGGTGAATTGCTGAGCAAACAGCATATTTCGTTGCCACCAGAGGCGCTGGCGACCACCGAAGTCCGCACCGAGGCGCGTCTGCCTGAGATGCGTTGAGCGGGTTTTAGGTAGCGGGGCTGCTTTGTGCTGCGAATGGGCTGCAAAGCAGCCCCCAACCCTCATTCGCGGCCATGATTACGCTGAAAAGTCTCTACGCCCATGGCCCTGATCTGCCCCTCGATCAACGCCTCGAACGGCGCCAGCAGTGCATCGAAACAGGCCGGTTGCTCCAGCGTGTTCAATGCCCCGACCACCGCCTCGATCGTCGACAATGCACCCGCCTCCGGCGCTTTGCGCAACCGATAGCGTGAAGCGACCACCTGCCCCAGCGTCACCCGTGGCAGCCCCCCCAGCAACGGGTTCAGGTACAGCAGCTTGCGCGCCTTGCGCCAGGTACCGTCGGGTACGATGAGCAGCAAAGGTTTGTCGCCCGCCTCGCCATAAGCTGTGAGCACCTGGGCGTCATCACCCGGGAACAGCAGCACCGGGTGGTATCCGGGGGTGGCGAGCAAGTCATGCAGGTCATCGAACACCTCTCCAATCCGCAACTCGGCATTGTTCAGGCCAAGGGCAGCCAGGCGCGCCGTGTTCAGGGCATGGGCAGTTTCACTGGGGTGCTGCAGCAGGATCACACGGGTGCGGCTGTCGAGCGCGGGGATCAGTGGGCATAGGCAATGGTCGAGCGGGCGCTGGCAGCGCTCGCAGCGGGGTCTGGGCATGGCGGTCTCCTTGGCGGGGACAGTTTGCCACATAACCGGGGCCCGCTTTGCGGGCCCCGCGATATCAACGGTTGAACCTTTCCGCCAGGCTATGCAGGTACTCCGCCATGCGCTCGAGGTCCTGGCTGATTTCCGCGCCTTGCCTGGCTTGCCCGGCACTCTGGTCGCACAGCTGGGCAATTCTCACGATCTGCTGGTTGATGTCTTCAGCCACATGGCTCTGTTGCTCCGATGCCGTGGCCATCTGCTGGCTCATGCCAGTGATGCGGCTGACCGCCAGGGCAATCCCGCTCAGTGCCGCCTGCACCGCCTCGACACTGTGCACACTGTCCCGGGAAATCTGCTCGCCCCGGCTGGCAGTGCTCACCGCTCGCTCCGCCCCGGCCCTCAACGAGGCAATGATATGGTGGATCTCTTCGGTCGACGCGCGGGTACGCTGCGCCAATGACCGCACCTCATCAGCCACCACGGCGAACCCCCGCCCTTGCTCACCGGCGCGCGCCGCTTCAATGGCGGCGTTAAGCGCCAGCAGGTTGGTCTGCTCGGCAATCGAAGTGATCACGTCGACCACGCTGCCAATCGACTGGGTCTGCTCGGCCAAGGCGTTGACCGCCTGACCAATGTCATTGACCGCGTCGCTCATGCTGCCCATGGCTTGCAGGCTCTTCAGGGCCAGCTCGCTGCCCTGCTGCGCCAGTTGGTCGGCATCACCTGCCGCGTGTGCCGTGCTCTGCACGTTGTGGGTGACCTGCTGGATGGTTGCCGCCATCTGCGCGATCGCCGTGGCGGACTGGTCGGTCTCGCTGCGCTGCCGGTCGAGCATCTGCGCCTGGGCATCGGACAGGTCGGAAGACTGCGCCGCCCGCGACTTTACCCCGACACCGGCATCCACCAGCCGGGTCAGGGCCGTTTGCAGGCGGGCTTCTTCGCTGATGATGGCCAGGTCGAGCTGGCCCTGCAGGCCTGGGTTGTCGCTGTAGGTCAGCGCCACCAACGGACTGGTAAAGGCCTTGGGATGCTCAGCCAACGTGCGGCGAATGGCCTGGTTCTGCCGGTGCTCGACCCAGTACCAAGCCAGCAGCAGACTTGCCATCAGCACCGCGAGCGCCGCATAGGGGGGCAACCAAAGGTAACCCGCCGCCGACAGCAGGCCTGCGCCGATCAGTGGCCAGCCATGTCCCAGGCCGTGCCCCAGGCGAGCAGCCCACGGCACTGGGCCGCGACCATCACGCAAACGCGCATACAGTGCCTCGGCACGGCGGATCTGCTCGCGCGTGGGCACCGAGCGCACCGACTCGTAGCCACTGATCCGGCCTTGTTCGTATATCGCCGTGACATAGGCGCTTACCCAATAGTAATCGCCGTTCTTCGCCCGGTTCTTGACGATGCCCATCCAGGGTTTGCCCTGCTTGATGGTCTCCCACATGTGGCCAAACACCGCAGGCGGCATGTCCGGGTGGCGCACCAGGTTGTGCGGTTGGCCGACCAGCTCGTCATAGGTAAAGCCGCTGATTGCCACAAAGGCGTCGTTGCAGTAGGTGATTCGGCTGCCGAGGTCAGTCGTGGAAATAAGGCGTTGATCGCCGGGGAAGGTTCTTTCGTGCTCAGTGACGGGCAAATTCATGCGCATCTTGGGCGATCCTTGCAGGATGAAATAAGGGGAAATCATCAGCGCAAGTTGATATGTAGCAGAGCGCTATCAGGTTAGCGGCCAGCGTTTACCGGAATTTAACCCGCTCCCGACGGAATGCATGAATGCGTCGCATCTCAGCCCACGTTGAGCTGGCTTTTCAGCAGGTCACGGAAGGTCTGGATCAGCGGTTCGCGGCTGCGCCCGCGGCGAATGATCAGCGAGAACGGGGCCTGGTAACCAAAGGTCGACGGCGACAGTACACGCAAGTCACCTTTGTCGACCCAGGCCTGGGCGTAGTGTTCAGGCAAGTAGCCGATATAGGCCCCGGAAAGGATCAGGATCAGCTGCGCCTCCATGCTTTCAACCGTCGCCGCACTGTGCTTGAAGCCATGCCGGGCCAGTTCGGCCTGGCTCCAATAACCACGGCCGACCATGCGTTGTTGGGTCACCACCTGTTCGGGAATGCGCCGCTCGGCATACAACGGGTGGCGGCTGCTGCAGTACAGCCAGTGCTGTTCGCGGTACAACGGCTGGTAGAGCAGGCCGCTCATCCGCGAAGAAAACGCGCCGATGGCCAGGTCCAGCCGGTTGTCCTGCACACCCAGTTGCAGCTCGTAGGGGCTGGACACCGACAGGTGCAGGTGCACCGCCGGGTGCTCCTGGCTGTAGGCACCGATGGCTTCGGCCAGCGGCAAGGCGCGGTCACCGACCGTGGAGTCGATCACGCCAAGGTTGAGGGTGCCACGCAGTTCGCCCTTGAGGGCGGCGGCATACTGCTCGAAACCGTCCAGCTCGGCCAGCAGGCGCAGGGTTTCCTGATGGAACAGCTCGCCCTTGCTGGTCAGGCTGAAGCCACCCCGACCCCGGTGGCACAACACGATACCCAACGCGCCCTCCAGCTGGCTCATGTAGGTACTGATGGCCGAGGTCGACAGGTTCAGCTCGCGCTGGGCGTTGGCAAAGCCCTGGTGGCGCACCACGCTGATGAAGATGCGCAGCAGTTTCAGGTCGGGCAAGGTCGAGGCCATGGTGCAACGGTTCCACAAGGGTATGTGCGCGCAGTCTAACTGCTCTACCCGCCTTTAGTTCAGAAAATCCTGAACTAAGTATTTGTCGGTAGCGATTCTTCCCCGGTACTCCCTTGAGCAGACTTGGCCGAAATGTCCCTGCCCGCCGGCAAACCACACGTGAATGGCGCGCGGCGGCACAGGTTCGAACAAACACAACAATCGACCGACTGATGAGGCCCACCGTGGACAAGACTCTCCACCAACCACTGGGCGGCAACGAAATGCCGCGTTTCGGCGGCATCGCCACCATGCTCCGCCTCCCCCACCTGCAAAGCGCCGAAGGCCTGGATGCTGCCTTCATTGGCGTACCGCTGGATATCGGTACCTCGCTACGCTCCGGCACCCGCTTCGGCCCGCGGCAGATCCGCGCCGAATCGGTGATGATCCGCCCGTACAACATGGCGACCGGTGCCGCCCCGTTCGACTCGCTGTCGGTCGCCGATATCGGCGATGTGGCAATCAACACCTTCAATCTGCTGGACGCCGTGCGCATCATCGAAGAAGCGTATGACGAGATCGTCGAGCACAACGTCATTCCCATGACCCTGGGGGGCGATCACACCATCACCCTGCCGATCCTGCGTGCGCTGCACAAGAAACACGGCAAGATCGGCCTGGTACACATCGATGCCCACGCCGACGTCAACGACCACATGTTCGGCGAGAAGATCGCCCACGGCACCACCTTCCGCCGCGCCGTGGAAGAAGGCCTGCTCGACTGTGACCGCGTGGTGCAGATCGGCCTGCGCGCCCAGGGCTACACCGCCGATGACTTCAACTGGAGCCGTCGCCAGGGCTTCCGCGTGGTCCAGGCCGAAGAGTGCTGGCACAAGTCACTGGAGCCACTGATGGCCGAAGTGCGGGAAAAAGTCGGCGGTGGCCCGGTTTACCTGTCTTTCGACATCGATGGCATCGACCCGGCCTGGGCACCCGGCACCGGAACCCCGGAGATCGGCGGCTTGACCACCATCCAGGCGATGGAGATCATTCGCGGCTGCCACGGCCTGGACCTGATCGGCTGTGACCTTGTCGAAGTCTCCCCGCCTTACGACACCACCGGCAACACCTCGCTGCTCGGTGCCAACCTGCTGTTCGAGATGCTCTGCGTGCTACCGGGCGTGGTGCGTCGCTAATACCGCTCTACCCCGGCAGGAGCCATGAGGGAGGGCCACTGAGGCCCGCCAACACAAGAAAAGACCGCCCGGCGCCGTGCAAACGCCCGCGCGGTCGATCTCGCCATAATAAAGATAATCGGGAGACCCCCAATGGCCTTGGACATCATTGTTGTAATGATCTACACCGCCGGCATGCTCGGGCTTGGCTGGTATGGCATGCGCCGCGCGAAAACCCATGAAGACTACCTGGTAGCCGGGCGCAACCTCGGCCCGGTGCTGTACATGGGCACCATGGCCACCACCGTACTCGGTGGCGCTTCCACCGTCGGCACCGTGCGCCTGGGCTACGTCCACGGCATTTCCGGCTTCTGGCTGTGCGCAGCCCTGGGCCTGGGCATCATCGCCATCAACCTGTTCCTCGCCAAACCGCTGCTGCGCCTGCGCATCTTCACCGTGACCCAGGTACTGGAACAGCGCTACAACCCCACCGCACGCCAGGCCAGCGCCGTCATCATGCTGGCTTACGCGCTGATGATCGGGGTCACCTCGACCCTGGCCATGGCCACCGTCCTGCAGGTGCTGCTGGACCTGCCGTTCTGGGCTTCTCTGATGCTCGGCGGCGGCGTGGTAGTGCTGTACTCGACCATCGGCGGCATGTGGTCGCTGACCCTGACCGATATCGTCCAGTTCGTGATCAAGACCGTCGGCCTGATGTTCATCCTGCTGCCAGTGTGCCTGTACAAGGCCGGTGGCTGGGACACCCTGGTGGCCAAATTGCCAGCGGCCAGCTTCCAGCTGACTACCATTGGCTGGGACACCATCATCACTTACTTCCTGATCTACTTCTTCGGCATCCTCATCGGCCAGGACATCTGGCAGCGGGTGTTCACCGCCCGTGACGAAAAGGTCTGTCAGCGTGCCGGTACCGCCGCTGGTGTGTATTGCGTGCTGTATGGCCTGGCCTGCGCTGCGATCGGCATGGCTGCGCATGTGCTGATGCCCGACCTGGCCAACCCGAACAACGCTTTTGCCGAGATGATCAAGACCACCCTGCCCGATGGCATCCGTGGCCTGCTGATGGCTGCAGCCCTGGCGGCCATGATGTCCACCGCCAGCGCCGGTCTGCTGGCTGCCTCGACCACCGTGACCGAAGACCTGCTGCCCAAGCTGCGTGGCGGCAAGCAGTCGAGCCTGGGAACCAGCCGCCTGTTCACCCTGCTCACCGGCCTGGTGGTGCTGGGTATCGCGCTGGTGGTGAATGATGTAATCAACGCCCTGACCCTGGCTTATAACCTGCTGGTCGGCGGCATGCTGATCCCGCTGATCGGGGCGATCTTCTGGAAGCGTGCGACCACTGCAGGCGCGATTGCCAGCATGTCGCTGGGCTTTGCCACCGCCCTGCTGTTCATGTTCCTGGACGGGCTGGAGGCCAATACGCCGATCTACTACAGCCTGGCAGTAGGGCTGGTGAGCTTTGTGGGCGTGAGCCTGGTGTCGCGCAAGTCGGTGGCGGCGGTGAAGCTGGCCTGACTGCTGTACCGGCCCTTTCGCTTGTAGGAGCGGGCTTGCCCGCGAAAGGGCCGGTACAGGCAATAGACAATCAGCAGACACAAAAAGGCCGCTGCACCCACTCGGGTGAAGCGGCCTTTGTCGTTAATCAGCGCCGACGCGGTTGACGTTTGCGCTGCTCTTCATCAGTCGGGATCGGCACCGGCTGCAAGGGTGGTGGAATCAGCCCCAAGGCGACGGCCAGGTCGTGGAGCCAGTTTGACAGTGGTTTATTCATAATGCCCCCTTGACGGGTCAGCCTCACGGCAAATCAATCCTGCGATGTTTCATACAGATCATAGCCCTATGTCCTGTATTACGCATGCCTCTGTTCCTACAGATAAGGGCGATTTTGACTCGGATCAAGCCGTGGCGGCGCATTCCGACGACTGGTTAATCGTTTCGCTTTGTTGCAGGTCAATCCATGCCTGCAGATTAGCCCCGCGCATACCCTGGCGCCACATCAGCCAGGTGACCGCCTGATCGAAAGGTGTCTGCAGCGGGTGCACCCTCACCCGATCACGTCCAGGCAGGCTGTCGAGCATCGACTGGGCCATCATCGCCACACCCGCACCCGCGATCACACAGGCCAGCATGCTCTGGTACGACTCGATCTCCATCACCCGCCCCATCGGCGTATGGGCATGGGCATACCAGGCCTCCAGGCGCATGCGGTACGAGCAGCCCTGGCGGAAGGTGAACACCGCCTTGCCCGCCACGTCCTTGGCGGTGAGGACCGCCGGGTGCTCGGGGCTGGTGATCAGTACCAGTTGCTCATCGCACAGCGGCACGCCATCCAACCCGGCAAGGCTCGGTGGCCCGTCCACAAGAGCAGCATCCAGGGAGTGGTTCAACAGCCCTTCAAGCAACTCGCCGCTGGGTGCTGCACGCACTTGCAGGTTCACCTGTGGGTAAGCCTGGTGATAGCGCGCCAGCAACGCCGGCAAGTGGGTCGCCGCCGTGCTGTACATGGTCCCCAGCACGAAGTCCCCAGCCGGCTGACCGCCACGCACGGCGCCCAGCGCTTCGTCGCGCAAGGCGGACATACGGTTGGCATAGTCCAGCAGCACCTTGCCTGCTGGCGACAGTTGCAGGCGCTGACGTTCGCGCAGGAACAGTTCGACGCCCAGTTGCTCCTCGAGTTGGCGCAGGCGCGTGGAAAGGTTTGATGGCACCCGGTGCAGACGCTCTGCGGCGCGGGTAACCGAGCCCTCCTCGGCCACGGCCTGGAAGATACGCAGTTGGCTGAATTCCACGGCATTCTCCAAAACAGAACAACTTGATCATCATTATTCAATTTTATTGAAAATAAAAGCACCCTAACCTGCCAGCCATCACTTATATCCGCGCAGGAGACCTGTCATGTCGCCATTCATTCAACTGCTCGCCAGCGCCGTGGCGCTGATGATGGCCATGGGCATCGGTCGTTTCGCCCTCACCCCGCAACTGCCGCAACTGATTGCCGAAGGCCAGTTCGACCTGACAGTCGCCGGGCTGGTCGCGGCGGCCAATTACCTGGGCTATTTCGTGGGTGCGGTGGACGCCATGTTCGCCCGCTCGCCAGGCCAGGTACGGCTGCGCCTGCACGGGGGGCTGTGGCTGTGTGTGCTGCTGACCCTGGCCTCCTGGGCTGCCAACGGCTTTTGGGGCCACCTGCTGCTGCGCTTCGGCACAGGCGTAGCCAGCGCCTGGGTGCTGGTGATGATCACCAGCCTCAGCCAGCAAGTAGCCACTGCCCACAACCGCCAGCGCCTGGGAGCGCTGGTTTTCGCCGGACCCGGCCTGGGTATTGCCGTGACCGGGCTACTGGCACTGGCCGCGCATGTGCAGGGGTTGGGCTCGGCTGCACTGTGGCTGATCTATGCCGTGGCTGCCTTGGTGATGCTGCTGGCCGTGCGGCCGTGGTTGCCACGGGCACTGCAAGCGGCACCGGCTCAGCCGCCAGTGCGACAAGGCCCGACGCGCAGTGTCGGCATTGGCCGCCTGGGGTTGGTGTATGGCTTGTATGGCATGGGCTACATCCTGCCAGCCACCTTTCTGTCACAGATGGCCAATCAGCAGTTTCGCGGGCAGTGGCTGGCTGACCTGTTCTGGCCGGCGTTTGGCCTGGCGGCGGCGCTGGGCGTTTTGCTGGTGAGCGTGCGCCGTGGTGGCCGCACCTCGACCTGGTTGACCACCACCCTGTGGTTGCAAGGGCTGGGTGTGCTGGCCTGCCTGATGGGTGGGGGTATCGGGCTGGTGCTGGGTGTTGCGCTGTGTGGCGGGCCGTTCCTGGCCTGCATGCAACTGGTCATGCAGCGCTCGCGCGAGTTGGCGCCACATGCCACACAGCGCAATGCCGGGCTGCTGACCGCGTGCTTTGCCTTGGGGCAGTTGAGTGGGCCGCTGCTGGCGGCGCTCAGCAGCCATTACAGTGGCGGGCTGCAACCGGCATTGATGCTGGCGGCGGGCGGGTTGGCGGTGGCGGGCGTACTGGTCCAGTTGCCGGGTAACGCACAGCAGGGAAGCGCCTGTCAGGCCAAGGCTGCATCCTGAGGCGATGCAGTCTGTACCGGCCCCTTCGCGGGCAAGCCCGCGCCTACAACGGCTGTGCAGGCGCGGCTTGCCCGCGAAGGGGCCGGTAGAGGCAACACATCACCCTACCAACCGCCGCAATTGTTGTTTCACCCAAGGCTCGGCACTTACCAGGATCACACCCAGCAACACCATCAACGCGCCCACCACGAAATTCGCACTGAGCGGCTCATCCAGCAGCAAAACGCCAAAGGTCACCCCAAACAACGGGGTAATGAAGGAAAACACCGCGAGGTTCGACGCCAGGTATTTGCGCAGCAACCAGAACCAGGTGAGGTAGCTGATGAACGACACCACAATCCCCTGGAACAATACACTGCCCATCGCCAGCGGCGTCAGCGACACCGCGCTGATCTGCCCGCTGAGCAGGGCGATCAGCAGCAGCCCGGCAAAACCGACCGCCAGCTGATAGAACAGGGTCAAGGTCGCCGGCGCCTCCGATAGCCGTGAACAACGCACCACCACCGTGGTCGCGCCCCAGGCCAGCCCGGCGATCACGCCAAAGGCATCTCCCAGCAAGGTGCGGCTGTCCATGTGCTCGAACGAAGTGCCACCGGCAAAGGCCATGGCAATGCCGCCGAAGGCCAGCAGAATGCCCAGCCACTGCAGCAGCCGCAAGCGTTCACTGGGTAGACGAAAATGCAGGCCCAAGGCGGTAAATACCGGCGCGGTATAGAGGAACACCGACATGTGCGCCGCCGAGGTCAGTTTCAGCCCTTCGGCAATGAACAGAAACTCCACCCCGAACAGCCCGCCCGCCACCAACCCTGCGCGCCAGGTGGTGCCGACCTGCTCCCAGCCACCCCGCCAGCACAGCATCAGGCCTACCAGCACAGCGGCAATGCCATTGCGCAGTGCTGCCTGCATCACCGGAGCAATGTCTGCGGCGGCGGTCTTGATCAGTACCTGCTGGCAGCCCCAGATCAGGCAAAGGCCCAGCATTACCTGGAAGGCAAAGGCGTCAGGGTTCTTGCGGACCGCGCTCATAAGCGGGCCTCTGGGGTGGTCGTAGGCATGGGCAAGGCTCGGCAGCGTTCAGAAGCTACCGATTATCGGGTTTTGAACGCTGCACTTGCCAGCCTTAAAACGACCTCAAGCAATCTGTGCCTTCGCAGATACCTGTTCGAACGTCGTTTCGTCCAGCGCATCTTCCTGCTCATCCAGCACCTGGCGCGGGTGCTCGAAGCCGGGGATGCTGCTGTCGATCAGGCTCATCAAGCGCGAGCCGCGTTCGGTCAGGACGAAGTTTTCGCCATTGCCGCCGTCCTCTTCAGGCCGGCATTCAATGAATCCGCGCTCAAATAGCAGCTTTTCATACTCGCATGCACGGGTTTTCAGGTGATCCACGTCACCCACTGGCTCACCCTTAGCGGCCAGTGCAGCAGCATGCTGCTCGGCATAAGGGCGGGGCGTGAAGCTGTGACCGGCGCCGTTCTGCACTTCGTGCAGCAAGCGTTCGATCAGGTCCCAGTCGTAGGCGATGCTCATGGCTACGGGCTCCTGCTGTGGACGAAAGGGGTACACAGGTTGGGACCCGCCAAGGTTGCCAAGCGTTCCAAAGCGCTTAGCGCTGGCGTTGTTGCGCTTGCATGTATTGGCGCAGCAACTGATTGATGCGGGTCTGGTAGCCGCTGCCCTGCTCCTTGAACCAGGCGAGGACATCTGAGTCCAGTCGAATGGTCACCGTCTGCTTGGCGGGAACGCGCAGCTCGGCCTGGCGGAAAAAGTCCTGGTCCAGTTCAGGGATATCTGATGTGTCGATATCCTTGTCGTCCTGTCGGGCCAGGCGGCTCCAGTCAGTTCTCGATGATTTGGTCATAGTACCTGGCCTCCCGTTTGGTGGCTTTTCTTGCAGAAATGATGCGTATCACCTCACCCCGCCTCTCCGTGTACACGACGACACCTATCAGCGCCTTTAGCCATCCTAGGCTGACCCAACGTTCTTCAGCACATTCCACATCCTCATCACGCCGGATCAGCATGGGATGGTTGAACATGTCAGGAACGTCGGCAAAGTCGATGCCGTGCTTGCGGATATTGCTCTGGTTTTTCCCTTCGTCCCATTCAAAGAACATGGGACGACCTGTATTTACAGCTGTACATACAATACCCCCTCTTTTCCTTCGAGACTAGAGCGATGTAGCGTGCTGCTCAACGGCGCTGGAGGGATACGGGAGCGTTTCAGAAACGGACTACCGCCACCAAAGAAATCTTCCATCGGTCGCAAGCCCTGAACTTCCCTGCCCCCACAGCCCTCCACCGGGCATCACCACCGCCGGAGGTTGGAAGGATGAAACCGCTACTGCCCATAGCCTGTGCCGCTGCCCTGCTTTGCGCCCTGCCCGCTTGGGCCTGCACACCTGAAGAAGCAACGCAAAAACGTGAGGAGCTGGCCGGGCTGGTTACTCAGTTGACCGAGCAGAACCCGCAAAAGGCCAAGGAGATCAATGATGAGCTTCAGGGGATGGATCTGGGGACGGCGAGCAAGGACTTGCCCGATAAGTGTCAGCTGATCGACCAGCGGATCAAGGAGTTGAAGCAGGCAGAGAAAAAGGCGGAGTGATTGCTCGTCGCCTGCGCACGCCCTTCGCAGATGCGAACTTGCGTCGCTTCTGCAAAGGGCCTGCGTGAGTCTTATTCAGCAGCAGGCTTGCGCTTCTTCAGCGGTGCCAGGCCGTCAGCACTGGCCAGAGGCGCGTTGGCCTTCGGCTTGGCAGTAGGCTTGCGCTTGGCGGCAGCTTTCTTGTCGCCAGTCTTCTTCTCGACCTTTTTCTTCTTGCTGCCGGCCGCCTTGCCCGAGGCCTTGACCTTCTTTGGCCCGTTGTAGGTGCCCTTCACTTCCTTGATGACCCGGCGCTCGAACTGCTGCTTGAGGTAGCGCTCGATGCTCGACATCAGGTTCCAGTCGTTGTGGGTGATCAGCGAGATCGCCAGGCCTTCGCCACCAGCACGGCCGGTACGGCCCACACGGTGGACGTACTCGTCACCGCTGCGTGGCATGTCGAAGTTGATCACCAGGTCCAGGCCGTCGATATCCAGGCCACGGGCTGCCACGTCGGTCGCCACCAGCACTTTGGAGCTGCCCTGCTTGAAGCGCTCGATGGCCAGCTTGCGGTCCTTCTGGTCCTTTTCGCCATGCAGCACGAAAGCCTTCACGTCCTTGGCCACCAGGTGACCGTAGATGCGGTCGGCCATGGCGCGGGTGTTGGTGAAGATGATCGCCTTGTCGAAGGTTTCGTTGGCCAGCAACCACTGCGCGATCTGCTCTTTATGCTGGTCGTGGTCGGCGGTGATGATCTGCTGGCGGGTGCCTTCAGCCAGTTGCGAGACACTGTTGAGCATCAGGTGCTCAGGGTCTTTCAGCACCTTGCCGATGATGTCGCGCAGGGCCGCGCCACCGGTGGTAGCCGAGAACAGCAAGGTCTGCTCGCGGTTCTCGCACTCTTTGCACAGGCGCTCCATGTCTTCGGCAAAGCCCATGTCGAGCATGCGGTCGGCTTCGTCCAGGATCAGGACCTGCACGTGGGACAGGTCGAGGTTGCCGGCATTGAGCTGCTCGAGCAGGCGACCCGGGGTGCCGATCAGCACGTCGGGCACCTTGCGCAGCATGGCAGCCTGTTCCTTGAAGTCTTCGCCACCAGTCACCAGGCCCGACTTGATGTAGGTGAACTGCGAGAACAGCTGCACCTGCTTGAGGGTTTGCTGGGCCAGCTCACGGGTCGGCAGCAGGATCAACGCGCGAATCTCGACACGCGGACCGCTGAGGTCGACCAGACGGTTGAGCAGTGGCAGTACGAAGGCCGCCGTCTTGCCGCTGCCGGTCTGCGCAGTCACACGCAGATCCCGCCCTTGCAGGGCCAGGGGGATGGCCGCGGCCTGCACCGGGGTTGGCTCGACAAATTTAAGCTCGGCCACGGCTTTAAGCAGGCGTTCATGCAGGGCGAATTGGGAGAACACGGAGGTAACCTCAGACAAGTGCGGGAAATTCAGTTGCATAGGGTAACGTTTTCTGCAGCCTTAGCCGAATTTCTTTTGGCAACTTTGTCGCTATCCGCGCTCTAATACGGCTTCGTTTCGCAACAAGACTGTATGCAAGCCCATGGATATCCAACGAATCTGGCGTGACTCCCTCGACCTGTGGGGCACCCTCGACCAACATCCCATGCTGCACGCTGCCATCGGTCTGGCAGTACTGCTGCTCATCTCCCTGGCAGTCGGCCGCCTGGCGCGCTTCCTGATACTGCACGGCGCGCGCCTGCTGGCCCGCCAGCCTGCACTGAAGTGGCTGGACGACCTGCGCCACAACAAGGTGTTCCACCGCCTGGCACAAACGACCCCGTCCCTGGTGCTGCAGTTCGGCCTGAAGCTGGTGCCTGAGCTGTCCGACACCGCTCAGCACTTCCTTGGCAATGTCGCCCTGGCCTTTACCCTGTTGTTCATGACCATGGCGCTGTCATGCCTGCTGGATGCCCTGCTCGACATCTATGCCCGCACCGAACACGCCCGCACCCGCTCGATCAAGGGCTACGTGCAACTGGCCAAGATGATGTTGTGGATCTTCGCCTCGATCATCATCGTCGCCACCCTGATCGACCGCTCGCCGCTGTTGCTGCTGTCCGGTCTGGGTGCGATGTCGGCGGTATTGCTGTTGGTGTACAAGGACACCCTGCTGTCATTCGTCGCCAGCGTGCAACTGACCAGCAACGACATGCTGCATGTCGGGGACTGGATCGAAATGCCGCAGGTGGGCGCCGATGGCGACGTGGTGGACATCACCTTGCACACGGTGAAAGTGCAGAACTTCGACAAGACCCTCGTTTCCATCCCCACCTGGCGCCTGATGAGCGAGTCATTCCGCAATTACCGCGGCATGCAGCAGTCCGGTGGCCGGCGCATCAAGCGCAGCCTGTTCATCGACGCCGCCGGCGTGCGCTTCCTCACCCGCGAAGAAGAACAGCGCCTGAGCCAGGTGCAGCTACTGAGTGACTACCTGGCGGGCAAGCGCCAGGAACTGCAAAACTGGAACGAGGCGCTGGGGCCGGTGGCGGACCTGTCGGCCAACCGCCGCAAGCTGACCAACATCGGCACCTTCCGCGCGTTTGCCCTGGCCTATCTGAAGAACCATCCCAACGTGCACCCGAACATGACCTGCATGGTGCGGCAGATGCAGACCACCGCCGAAGGCGTGCCACTGGAGATCTACTGCTTCACCACCACCACGGTATGGGCGGATTACGAACGGATCCAGGGGGATATCTTCGACTACCTGCTGGCGGTGTTGCCGGAGTTCGGCTTGAGCCTGTATCAGCAGCCGAGTGGCAATGACATGCGCGTGGGGTTGGCCGGGCGCACGGCGGCAGAGCCGATGCCGCGTCGCATTGAAGATATGAGTGAGGCTTGAGATTGCCGGGGCTGCCCTGCAGCCCCCGGATCAAAGGGCGAGTCAGGCCTTGCCGGCCAGCGGCGCCTGTGCGCGCCCACCCAGGCGGCTCAGCCACACCGACGCCAGGATGATCCCCCCGCCGATCAACAGCCGCCCCAGCGGCTCGTGCTGGTTCCAGATCAACAGGTTCAGCAGCAGCCCCACCGGCACATGCAGGTTGTTCATCACCGCCAGCGTACCGCCAGAAACCAGGCATGCACCTTTGTTCCACCAGTACAGCCCCAGCGCCGTCGGACACAGCCCCAGGAACAACAGCACCAGCCATTGCACGTCAGTGCTCGGCAGGTGCTGAGTGTTGCCGAACAGCAAGAAAGCCGGCAGCACCACCAGCAACGCGCCGAGGTAAAAGTACCCAAAGCGCGCGTAGTGTGGCAGGTCGCTGGGGTGGCGAGCGACCAGGTGACGGTACAGCACCTGGCCGGCAGCGTAGGTGAAGTTGGCCAGTTGCAGCAGCAGGAAGCCGATGAAAAACTCGCCGCTGATGCTGTCGAAGCGGATCACGGCAGCACCGGCCACGGCGACCAGCGCGGCCACTAGCGCCCAAGCATTGAAGCGCCGGTTCAGGGCATCTTCGATCAAGGTCACGTGTAGCGGCGTGAGGATCGTGAACAGCAGCACCTCCGGTACGGTAAGCACGCGGAAGCTCAGGTACAGGCAGACATAGGTGATGCCGTACTGCAGCGCGCCAATCAGCAGCATGGAACGCATGAAGCGTGGCTCGACCTGGCGCCAGCGGGTCAGCGGCAGGAACACCAGGCCGGCCAGCAGCACCCTGGCGAGCACTGCGAAATAGCTGTCGACGTGCCCGGCCAGGTACTCGCCGATCAAGCTGAAGGAAAACGCCTGGATCAGCGCGACGATTATCAGGTAGCCCATGGTTGCCTCTCGTGAATCAAGGCCGCGACCTTAGCGGGTTGCAGCGAATGAGTTCAACCATGAGGAATGTAGGGGCTGTACCGG
This sequence comes from Pseudomonas sp. KCJK9058, assembly GCF_046230975.1. Taxonomy (NCBI): domain Bacteria; kingdom Pseudomonadati; phylum Pseudomonadota; class Gammaproteobacteria; order Pseudomonadales; family Pseudomonadaceae; genus Pseudomonas; species Pseudomonas sp. KCJK9058. The sequence continues at coordinate 58,661 of NZ_JBJJLR010000006.1, read as the reverse complement.
CCTCTTCACGGCTCGCCTGCGCGCAGTTATCTGCAATGGCCTTTGTAGGAGCGGGTTTACCCGCGAAAAGGCCGGCACTGGCGACCTAAAAACCCCAGGCATAAAAAAAGCCCGGCCATACAAGCCGGGCAGGTACACCCAAAGGAGCAAAAACAGGTGTCAGGTTTGGGAATTCGTGAAGCCTCAGGCCACCGCCGCCAGCTTGGCCTTGGCCTGGTTGACGCCCTTCTCGTGGAACTCGCCGCTCATGTTCAGGCCTTCGGCATGGATGAAGTCGACATCGTGGATGCCGATGAAAGCCATGACCTGGCGCAGGTACGGTTCCTGATGGTCACTGCTGGCACCCGCATGGATGCCGCCGCGGGCAGTCAGGACGATGGCGCGCTTTCCGGTCAGCAGGCCTTGCGGGCCGGTCGGGGTGTATTTGAAGGTGATGCCGGCACGCAGCACATGGTCCAGCCAGGCTTTCAGGGTGCTGGGGATGGTGAAGTTGTACATGGGCGCAGCCATCACCAGCACGTCGGCAGCCAGCAATTCATCCGTCAGCTCGTTGGAACGGGCCAGGGCCTCCAGTTCGGCGGCGCTGCGCTGTTCTTCGGGTTTCATCCAGCCGCCCAGCAGGTTCGCGTCCAGGTGGGGTACCGGGCTTACTGCCAGGTCGCGCACAGTGATCTGATCGGCCGGGTGGGCAGCCTGCCATTGCTGGATGAAATCTTTGGTCAGCTGACGGGAAACGGAATCCTGCTGGCGGGCGCTGCTTTCGATGATCAGTACACGGGACATGGGATGCCTCCATCGGCAAAAAAGGGTGCGATTCGATGGAGGTGAGATTAAGGCTTGACCTATCGATAAAAAAGCGTAAAAAGTGGGTCCAATCTATCGATTAATCAGTTTATTCCGCACTGCAGTTCAAGGCGATCCGCAGTTTGATGATTTGCCGATTGAATTTGGCAGTGACATCGACGCTTTTACCTGCCGGTACGTTCACACGGCGCACCCGCGGTGCCTCCGGGCCATTGCGGAAGGTCACCTTGCATGCAGCCGGGACCTGCCCATAGTTGTTGAGGGTGATGGCGCCAATGTCATAGGCCGTGTCATAGGCGGTGTAGTCGAGCTTGACCCCGGTCAGCTCCTTCTCCACATCGATGGGATAGGCCATGGCCCCGAGGGGCAGGCACATCAGTATTGCCGCACAACATTTCTTCATGGGCCGCTCTCCTTGAAAGAGCGCAGCTTAGGACAACAGGAGCGAAAGATGAAAGCGCCGCGCGTAACCCTTGACCAGTGGCGAACCCTGCAAGCAGTGGTCGATCACGGCGGGTTTGCCCAGGCCGCCGAGGCCTTGCACCGCTCGCAGTCATCGGTCAGCTACACCGTGGCCCGCATGCAGGAGCAACTGGGCGTCCCGCTGTTGCGCATCGATGGCCGCAAGGCGGTGCTGACCGAGGCCGGCAATGTGCTGCTGCGCCGCTCGCGCCACCTGGTCAAGCAGGCCAGCCAGCTCGAAGACCTGGCCCACCACATGGAACAAGGCTGGGAAGCCGAGGTGCGCCTGGTGGTCGATGCCGCCTACCCCAGCGCCCGTCTGGTACGCGCGCTGGCTGCATTCATGCCACAAAGCCGCGGCTGCCGGGTACGCCTGCGTGAAGAAGTGCTGTCTGGCGTGGAGGAAGTGATGCACGAAGGCATCGCCGACCTGGCCATCAGCAGCTACAGCATCGGCGGCTACCTGGGCGCCGAATTGAGCGCAGTGGAGTTCATCGCCGTCGCCCACCCCGAGCACAGCCTGCACCGCCTGGGACGCGAACTGACCTTCCAGGACCTGGAAAGCCAGCTGCAGGTGGTGATCCGCGACTCCGGCCGCGCCCAACCGCGCGACGTCGGCTGGCTGGGCGCCGAGCAGCGCTGGACCGTCGGCAGCCTGGGCACCGCCGCCACCTTCGTCAGCAGCGGCCTGGGTTTTGCCTGGCTGCCCCGTCACATGATCGAGCGCGAACTGCGCGAAGGCGTGCTCAAGCCATTGCCGCTGGATCAGGGTGGCAGCCGCCACCCACTGTTCTACCTTTACTCGAGCAAAGAGAAGACCCTGGGCCCGGCCACGCAGATTCTCATCGACCTGCTGCGCAATTTCGACACCGCGCCACTGGACGTGCCCTTCGCAGCCCCCCCACAAGCCTGAGAGGACCGCGCCCATGGCCTATTTCGAACACGAAGGATGCACGCTGCATTACGAGGAATATGGCCAGGGCGAACCCCTGGTGTTGCTGCACGGCCTGGGCTCCAGCTGCCAGGACTGGGAGTTGCAGGTGCCGCTGCTCAGCCGCCACTACCGGGTGATACTCATGGACATCCGCGGCCACGGTCGCTCCGACAAACCCGCTGACGGTTACCAGATCGCCACCTTCAGTGCCGACCTGCTGGCCCTGCTCGAACACTTGCACACAGGCCCGGTGCACTTCGTCGGCTTGTCCATGGGCGGCATGGTCGGCTTCCAGTTTGCCGTCGACCACCCTCAATGGTTGCGCAGCCTGTGCATCGTCAACAGCGCCCCTGAGGTCAAGCGCCGCACCCGCAGTGACTGGGCGTGGTGGCTCAAGCGCTGGAGCCTGGCGCGCATCCTCAGTGTCGAAACCGTCGGCAAGGGGCTGGCCGAGCGGCTGTTCCCCAAACCACAACAAGCAGACCTGCGACAGAAGATGGCCCAGCGCTGGGCGCGCAACAACAAGCGCGCCTACCTGAAAAGCTTCGACGCCATCGTCGACTGGGGCGTTCAGGAACGCATCGGGCAGATTCACTGTCCTACCCTGGTGATCGCCGCCGACCACGATTACACGCCGATACAACTGAAACAGCGCTATGTCGCCCTCATACCCAACGCCAGGCTGGTCGTCGTCGACGATTCCCGGCACGCTACACCCCTCGATCAACCCGAGGTCTTCAACCAGACCCTGCTGCAGTTCCTCGCAGCCGCTTCCACCTCTCAAGGATCTTTGAGCCCATGCTGAAAAAACTCCTGCTCACCGCCTGCTCGGTCGCCTTTGCCACCAGTGTCATGGCGTCCGACAAGACCCCGCACGTCATGCTGGACACCAGCTTCGGCCAGGTCGAAATCGAGCTGAACGCCGAGAAGGCACCGCTCAGTACCAAGAACTTCCTGGAGTACGTCGACAGCGGCTTCTACAACAACACCATCTTCCACCGCGTGATCCCGGGGTTCATGGTCCAGGGCGGTGGGTTCACTGACCAGATGGTGCAAAAAGATACCAAGGCCCCGATCAAGAACGAGGCCAGCAACGGCCTGCAGAACACCCGCGGCACCCTGTCGATGGCGCGCACGTCCAACCCGAACTCGGCCACCAGCCAGTTCTTCATCAACGTCGCCGACAACGACTTCCTCAACCCAGGCCGCGATGCCGGTTATGCCGTATTCGGCAAGGTGACCAAAGGTATGGAAGTGGTCGATCAGATCGTCAACTCGCCGACCACCATCAAAAAAGGCATGCGCGACGTACCGGCCGATCCGGTCTATATCAAGTCCGCCAAACGTATCGACTGACCGCAGGCTTCACAAGGATGTGAAACCGCCTGAAGGTCGGACGAACAGGAGTGTTGTCGCCCATGCTGTACCGCCGTTTCGAAAGACTGATCGATATTTTCCGCGAGGCACCGAGCGAAGCCCCCCCGAGCACGGTGTGGCCGTTCTACCTGTATTACCTGCGCCAGGTGTGGCCCAGCTTCGTGGCCCTGCTGGTGGTCGGCCTGGTCGCCTCGCTGATCGAGGTGGCGATGTTCAGCTACCTCAGCCGGATCATCGACCTGGCCCAGGGTACGCCCAATGCCAACTTCTTCAGCGAGCACAGCGGCGAGCTGATCTGGATGCTGGTGGTGATTCTGCTGCTGCGGCCATTGTTCTTCGGCCTGCACGACCTGCTGGTGCACCAGACCATCAACCCCGGCATGACCAGCCTGATCCGCTGGCAAAACCATACCTATGTGCTCAAGCAGAGCCTGAACTTCTTTCAGAGCGACTTCGCCGGGCGTATTGCCCAGCGCATCATGCAGACCGGCAACTCGCTGCGCGATTCCGCCGTGCAGGCGGTGGACGCGCTATGGCATGTGCTGATCTACGCCATCACCTCGCTGGTGTTGTTCGCCGAGGCAGACTGGCGCCTGATGCTGCCGCTGCTGGCGTGGATCGTCAGCTACATTGCCGCGCTGTTCTACTTCGTGCCACGGGTCAAGGAGCGCTCGGTGGTGTCTTCGGACGCACGTTCCAAGCTGATGGGGCGTATCGTCGACGGCTACACCAACATCGCAACGCTGAAGCTGTTTGCCCATACCGACTACGAACAGCAGTATGCGCGTGAGGCAATCCGCGAGCAGACCGAGAAAACCCAGCTGGCCTCCCGGGTGATCACCAGCATGGACGTGGTCATCACCACCCTCAATGGCTTGCTGGTGGTCGCCACCACCGGCCTCGCCCTGTGGCTGTGGAGCCAATCGCTGATCACCGTGGGTGCCATCGCCCTGGCCACTGGCCTGGTGATCCGCATCGTCAACATGTCGGGTTGGATCATGTGGGTGGTCAACGGCATTTTCGAGAACATCGGCATGGTGCAGGACGGCCTGCAGACCATCGCCCAGCCAGTCACCGTCACCGACCTGCCCAATGCGCCGGCACTGAAGGTCAGCCGCGGCGCGGTGCGTTTCGATGAGGTCGACTTCCATTACGGCAAGGCCACCAATGTCATAGAAGGGCTCAACCTGGACATCCGCCCGGGCGAGAAAATCGGTTTGATCGGCCCGTCCGGGGCAGGCAAGTCGACCCTGGTCAACCTGCTGTTGCGCCTGTACGACGTGCAGGGTGGGCGCATCCTCATCGACGGCCAGGACATTGCCAAGGTGAGCCAGGCCAGCCTGCGTGCACAGATCGGCATGATCACCCAGGATACCTCGCTGCTGCACCGTTCGATCCGCGAAAACCTGCTGTACGGCCGGCCCGGTGCCAGCGATGCAGAACTGCACGAAGCTGTGCGCCGCGCGCGGGCTGACGAGTTCATCCCACAGCTTTCGGATGCCCAGGGCCGCACCGGTTTCGATGCCCATGTGGGCGAACGCGGGGTCAAGCTGTCGGGTGGCCAGCGTCAGCGTATCGCCATTGCACGGGTGCTGCTGAAGAACGCGCCGATCCTGATCATGGACGAGGCCACCTCGGCGCTGGATTCGGAAGTGGAAGCGGCGATCCAGGAAAGCCTGGAGACGCTGATGCAGGGCAAGACGGTAATCGCCATTGCCCACCGGCTTTCCACCATTGCCCGTATGGACCGGCTGGTGGTGCTGGACAAGGGGCGAATTGTCGAAAGTGGCAGCCACAGTGAGTTGCTGGAGCAGCAAGGGCTGTATGCCCGGTTGTGGCACCACCAGACCGGAGGTTTTGTCGGGGTCGATTGACACCCGCGAAAAGGCCGGCACAGGCAACACAGATCTCTCAGTCCCGGCGGTAGGGCAACATCCCCCGCGCCTCCTCGGCATACCCCTTGACCCCTTCCCGTTCCTGCAGCAGAAAATCCTCCACCGCCCGCCGCAACCCTGGGTGCAGCAGGTAATGCCACGACCGCGTCAACACCGGCTCGAACCCGCGTATCAATTTGTGCTCGCCCTGTGCCCCGGCATCGAAACGCTGGTAACCCTCGGCAATGGCAAAGTCCATGCCCTGGTAGAAACACGTCTCGAAATGCAGCCGGTCGAACTCATCCAGGCAGCCCCAGTAGCGGCCAAACAGGCTATAGCCCCCCACCAGGCTCAAGGCCATGGCCACATCTCGACCACCCTGGCGGGCCATCACCACGCGCACCGCCTCGGGCATGCGCTCGGCCAGCAGGCTGAAAAAATCGCGCGTCAGGTAGGGGGCACGACGGCGCACCGCATAGGTGTTGGCATAGCACAGAAAGACGAAATCCCACTGTGCCTCGTCCAGTTCATCACCGCGGTACCAGCGGAAGTCGATACCCTGCCCCGCCACCTGCTCGCGCTCCTTGCGCATCTGCTTGCGCTTGCGCGAGCTGAGGCTGTCGAGAAAGTCCTGGAAGTCGCGATACCCCCGGTTTTGCCAGTGAAACTGGCAACCCAGGCGTTCCATCCACCCAGGCAGGCCCGCCAACTGCGCGTCCAGCGCCGGGTCGGTGAAATTGATGTGCGCTCCGGAAAGCCCACCCTTGCCCAGATACTCCGGCAGGGCCTGCAGCATCAACAAACCGTCAGCCGGATCGGCCGCCAGCAGCCGTGGGCCGCTGACCGGACTGAACGGCACAGCGCCAAGCAGTTTTGGGTAGTAGGCGATACCGGCCCGCTCACACGCATCGGCCCAACCATGATCGAACACATACTCGCCAAACGAGTGCCACTTGCGGTACGCGGGCAACAGCGCCCGTACCTGTCCGTCACGCTCCAGCACCAGGTGCTCGGCGGCCCAGCCAGTGTTGCGCGCCACGCTGCCGCTGTCCTCCATTGCACTGAGAAAAGCATGGCGCAGGAAGGGTTGGCCGGCTGGCACAAGGGCATCCCAGGTGGCCGTCGGCAGATCACGCAGGTGGGCAAGGCTGTACAGGCTGGTCACGTTTTCGGCTCGCTGTCTGAAGACCGTCAGTATCCCCAAGGAAGGCCCGTCGCTCAAATGACGAACGCCGGGTGGGCCCTTTAATTCTCAATTACTTAACAACAGTGCCACTAATCAGACATTAATCTGTCATTGGCCCCCGCAATACTTGCGCCTGTTTTCCGGAACCCTAGAACCTGTCTATTCAGGCCCTTTCCGAAGACATGCCAACGCAGGGGCAGGCGCTTGAGCCTCCCCCATTTTTTTCAGTAGGGAGAACCTTATGCGTCTTGTTTCCACACTTACCGGAGTAAGCCTCACCGGCATGATGCTGGCCCTGAGTGCCCCGGCCAGTGCTGCTGTCGACGCCAAGCTGCTCGAAATGCTCCGCGCCAATGGCTCGATCAACCAGGCGCAGTACAACGAACTGCAGGGCGACCTGGCAAAAGAAACCAAGGAAAAGGCCGACCAGAAAGCTCAGTCCGAACGTATGAGCTCCTTTGAACAAAAAGTGGCATGGGCCGCCAAGACCCAGATCAAGGGTGACGTGCGCCTGCGTTACGAAGACGTCAACGTCGACGATCCGAACAGCAGCAGCGGCAACCAGGACCGCCAGCGCGTGCGTGCCCGTGTCGGCTTCTACAGCGAGATCAACCCGCAGGTTGACGCTGGGGTTCGTATCGCCACTGGCAGCAGCGCTGACCGACGTTCGACCAACCAGAGCTTCGACAACTACTTCGACAAGAAGTCGCTGTGGGTCGACCTGGCCTACCTCGACTGGCACCCGACTGCAGTCCCTAACCTGCACCTGATTGGCGGCAAGATGCAACAGCCTTGGGTGAGCATGGGCGACATCATCTGGGATAGCGACATCAACCCGGAAGGTGTGGCGGCCACTTACAAGGCTGACCTGGGCGGGGCCGAAGTGTTTGCCAGCGCCGGTCAGTACACCTTGAAGGACAACGTCGATGGTGACGGCGTCCAGTACAAGCACGATGCACAGGTCTACCACGGCCAGTTGGGCGCCAAGTTCGCGCCGGCCGACGTGCTCAAGCTCACCGTAGGTGCCAGCATCTATGGTTACGACAACGACAAGGAAGCAGCCATCCTGCAGTCGTTCGGCAACACCACCAACGAGTTCAATCTGGTGGAAGGCTTTGGCCAGATCGACTTCACTGGCTTGGCCATTCCGTTGTCGGCCTATGGCCAGTACGTGAAGAACACCGACAGCACCGACGGCGAAGATCAGGCCTGGCTGGCTGGCCTGAAAACCAAAATGGGTGCCTGGAGCCTGGACTACAACTACCGCGATGTGCAGCGTAACGCGGTGGTCAGCCTGTTCACCGATTCGGACTTCGGCAACGGCTACACCGGTTCGCGCGGTCATAAGTTCAAGGTCGGTTACGAAATCGACAAGAACTTCTCCCTGGGTGCTGCCTACCTGATGGCCAAGACCGACCTGTCGCAGCTGCCGAACAGCAATGCTGACGTCGACACCCTGCAGGTAGACCTGGAAGCCAAGTTCTAAGCAACACCCTGCTCTGCTTCACCTGAAGCGGGAAACGCCGACCCCATCCGGCGTTTCCCGCTTCTTTTTGCCTGTGTGAAGTGCGCCGGCCCCTTCGCGGGCTTGCACGCTCCCACAGAATCACCACAGACCTTGAGAACTGTGCTGTACCTGTGGGAGCGGGCAAGCCCGCGAAGAGGCCGTAACAGGCGCCTGATGAATCAGCGCTTGCGCAGAATCACGCTACCAATCGAATACCCCGCACCAAACGAGCTCAACACGCCCAACGAGCCTTTGGCCAGGTCATCCTGGTACAGGTGGAAGGCAATCACCGACCCCGCCGAGCTGGTATTGGCGTAACGGTCCAGAATCACCGGTGCCTCTTCCTCGGACACTTCACGCCCCACCAGTTTCTTGACGATCAGCTGGTTCATGCTGAGGTTGGCCTGGTGCAGCCAGAAGCGCTTCACGTCGCCCGGTTGCAGCCCATTCTCCTGCAGGTGTTCACCGATCAGCTCGGCCACCTTCGGGCACACCTCGCGGAACACCTTGCGGCCTTCCTGGATGAACAGCTTGTCCGCAGCGCCTTCACCCTCTTCCGCCGCACGGTTGAGGAAGCCGAAGTTGTTGCGGATGTTGTTGGAGAACTCGGTCCAGAGCTTGCTGCTGACGATGTCGAACTGGTGCGCCGAAGTGGCCTGGTCGGCACGCTCCAGCAACACGGCGGTGGCGGCATCGCCAAAAATGAAATGGCTGTCGCGGTCACGGAAGTTGAGGTGGCCGGTGCACACTTCGGGGTTGACCATCAGCACCGCCCGCGCCTGGCCCAGCGCTACGCTGTTGGCGGCGGTCTGGATACCGAAGGTGGCCGACGAGCAGGCCACGTTCATGTCGAAGGCAAAGCCCTGGACACCCAGTGCCTGTTGCACTTCGATGGCGATGGCCGGGTACGGGCGCTGCAAGTTGGAGCAGGCGACGATCACCCCGTCGACATCGGCCGCCGTTCGGCCTGCGCGCTCCAGGGCCTGGCGGGCAGCGGCCACGGCCATTTCACACAGCACCGACGGTTCATCGTTGCTGCGCTCGGGCAAGCGCGGCTTCATGCGCTGCGGGTCGAGGATACCGGCCTTGTCCATGACAAAGCGGCTCTTGATGCCCGAGGCCTTTTCGATAAACGCCGCGTCGGAGAGCGGCGCCGCCTCGACTTCACCGCGCTCGATGGCGGCAGCGTTGTCCTGGTTGAACTGCTGCGACCAGGCGTTGAAGGAAGCCACCAGCTCTTCGTTGGAAATGCTCTGGGCCGGGGTGTACAGGCCGGTGCCGCTGATCACGACGTTATGCACGGTCGTTCCTCTGGTCAAAGGCCACCGCCACAGGGCGCTGGCTGGAAACATGACAGGTTAATGGCACTTTAGTGCCAATTCAGGGGCCTACGTTTACCCCCGCAAGGCGGGCTCACCCGCCAAGGGCCGCAAAGCGGCCCCAAACGCCCCAAAGTTTGCCACAAATAATAGAGGTTAGCCTTCCACCTGACTCCATTGTTTGCTCAATCGCTTGTCAGAAATCGGCACCTTGGTCCCCAACTGCTGGGCAAACAGCGACACGCGATATTCTTCCAGCCACCAACGGTACACAGTCAGTTGCTCATCGCGCTTGCCTTCCTGGGCATGCTTGTCGGCACGGGCCTTGTACTGCGCCCACAAATTGGCCAGCTCGCCGCTCCACACCCGGTCCTTCTGTACTTGCGAGCCGAGTTTCTCGAGGCGCAACTCAACCGCCTTGAGGTAACGCGGCAACTCCTTGAACCACACCCCAGGCGTTTCGCGTACGAAGCCCGGGTACACCAGGTTGCCTAGCTGCTGCTTGATGTCGTTCAGCGCCACCGCTTGGCTCAGGTCGATCTTGCCCTTGAAGCGCTTCTGCAGCCCATGCCAAAGCTTCAGCACTTCCAGGGTCTGCCTTGCCAGGCGCTCGGCATGCTCGGCCCAGCTGCCGCGCTTGCGTTCAGCCAGCGCGGCCAAGGCCGCGCCATCACGTGGCAACGGTTGTTCGCCTTCCAGGATGCAACTGTCCAGGCTGGCCAGCAGAATGTCTTCGACCAGCGCCTCGACCCGCCCCATTTCACGGTACAGCAGGCCCAACTCGGTCAGCCCCGGCAGCTTGCCGCGCAGGAACTTGGCCGGCTCGGCCAGTTGCTGCAGCAACAGCCGTTGCAAGGCGCGGCGGTGCTGAAACTCGGCTTCGGCCTGGATCGAGAAACGCCCCTCACGCACAGTGCCGTTGTCTTCCACCAGCGCCGGATACACGGTCATCGACAGGCCGGCGATCTTCTGCTGGGCGGTCTGCTTCACTTCGCTGAAGGCCTTGGCCTGCACCGGCTGCTCACCCTTTGCGTCACGCGGCACGGCCAGGGCAGCCTGGCTGGCGGCAGCAAAGCGCGCGGTCAGTTCCGCCAGGTCGCGGCCTTCGCCAAGGAACTTGCCCTGGCCATCGACCACTTCGATGTTCATGCGCAGGTGGCCTTCGACCTGGTTGACCGACTCGTCCCAGGCCTCATCCGACACACGCGCACCGGTCATGCGCAGCAGCTCCTGGCCCAGGGCCTGCGGGAGCGCCCCTTGGCCGAAGGTCATGCGCGCCAGCGAAGCCTTGACGAAGTCAGGTACCGGGACAAAGTTCTTGCGCAGGGCCTTGGGCAGGTTGCGCACCAGCGCCACGCACTTGGCCTCCAGCAGGCCCGGCACCAGCCACTCCAGGCGCTCGCCCGGCAGGCTCGGCAACAGCGGCGCCGGCACCCGCACCGTCACACCATCGCGGGGGTGGCCGGGCTCGAAGTGGTAGCTCAGCGGCAGGCGCAAATCGCCCACCTGCATACTGTCGGGGTACTGTGCGGCGGTCACTTCGCTGGCCTCGCGGGCCAGCACGTCCTCCTCGCGCATGATCAGCAGGTTGGCGTCCTTCTGGCTGCCCATGCGGTACCAACTGTCGAAGGTCGCCGTCTGGTGGATTTCCGCCGGCAGGCGCGCTTCGTAGAAAGCGTACAGCGTTTCTTCGTCAGCCAGAATGTCACGCCGGCGAGCCTTGGCTTCCAGCTCGTCCAGCTCTTCAAGCAGGCGTTTGTTGGCCGCCAGGCACTTGGCCCGCGACTGGATTTCGCCACCCACCAGGCCTTCACGGATGAACAGCTCGCGCGAGGTCGCCGGGTCGATCGGGCCGTAGTGCACCGGCCGCCGGCCGACCAGGATCAGCCCGTAGAGCGTGATCTGCTCGTAGGCCACCACCTGCCCGCGCTTCTTCTCCCAGTGCGGCTCGAAATGGTTTTTCTTGATCAGGTGGCCGGCCAGCGGCTCGATCCAGTCCGGCTCGATCTTGGCCACCATGCGCGCATACAGCTTGGTGGTTTCGACCAGCTCGGCAGCCATGACCCACTGCGGGCGCTTGCGTCCCAGGCCCGACGATGGATGCACCCAGAAGCGCCGCTGGCGGGCGCCCTGGTAGTCGCCCTCTTCGGTCTTCTGGCCAATCTGGCTGAGCAGCCCGCTGAGGATTGCCTTGTGCATCTTCTGGTAATCAGTCGGTTCCTTGTTCACCGTCAGCTGCAGGTCACGGCAAATCAGCGCCAACTGACGATGAGCATCGCGCCACTCGCGCAGCCGCAAGTAGTTCAGGAACTGCTTGCGGCACCAGTTGCGCAGCGGGTTGGCAGTCAGCGCCTGGCGTTGTTCCTCGAAGCCGCGCCACAGGTTGACCAGCGCAGCGAAGTCCGAGTCCACGTCCTTCCACTGTGCGTGCGCCTGGTCGGCGGCCTGCTGGCGTTCTGGAGGGCGTTCACGCGGGTCCTGCACCGACAGCGCACTGGTGACAATCAGCACTTCCTGCAGGCTGCCCAGGCGCGCGCCTTCAAGCAGCATGCGGCCCAGCCGCGGGTCGATCGGCAAGCGCGCCAGCTGGCGGCCAATTGGCGTCAGCTGGTTCTCGCGGTTGACCGCCGAAAGCTCCTGCAACAGGTTGAAGCCGTCGCTGATGGCTTTGCCATCCGGCGGCTCGATGAACGGGAAAGCATCGATTGCGCCCAGGCGCAGGTGCAACATCTGCAGGATCACCGCCGCCAGGTTGGTGCGCAGAATCTCCGGGTCGGTAAACGCTGGCCGGCTGTTGAAGTCCTCTTCGCTGTAGAGACGCACGCAAATGCCCGGCTCGACCCGGCCGCACCGGCCTTTACGCTGGTTGGCACTGGCCTGTGACACCGCCTCGATCGGCAGGCGCTGGACCTTGGCGCGGTAGCTGTAGCGGCTGATGCGCGCGGTACCGGTGTCGATCACATAGCGGATGCCAGGCACGGTCAGCGAGGTTTCGGCGACGTTGGTGGCCAGCACCACGCGGCGCCCGGTGTGCGGTTGGAAGATACGCTGCTGCTCGGCCGGCGACAGGCGCGCGTACAGCGGCAAAATCTCGGTATGGCGCAGTTGCGCCTTGCGCAGGATCTCGGCGGCATCACGGATTTCCCGCTCGCCCGGCAGGAAGATCAGCACATCGCCCGGCCCCTTGCCCTCGCTACGCTCGTGCTGCGCCAGCTCGTCGAGGGTGGCAAGGATGGCCTGATCGACGGTGAGGTCATCCTCGATCTGGTTGCCCTCTTCGTCCTGTTCGCTGGTCAGCGGGCGGTACCAGGTGTCCACCGGGAAGGTGCGCCCGGACACCTCGATGATCGGCGCACCGTCGAAGTGCCTGGAGAAGCGCTCCAGGTCGATGGTGGCCGAGGTGATGATCAGCTTCAGGTCCGGTCGACGATGCAGCAACGTTTTCAGGTAGCCGAGCAGGAAGTCGATGTTCAGGCTGCGCTCGTGCGCTTCGTCGACGATGATCGTGTCGTAGCGTTCAAGGAAACGGTCGTGCTGGGTTTCGGCCAGGAGGATGCCGTCGGTCATCAGCTTGACCAAGGTATTGGAATCGCTCTGGTCTTCGAAACGCACCTGGTAGCCGACCAGCGCGCCCAAGGGCGTGCCCAGCTCTTCGGCGACTCGCGCGGCCACGCTACGCGCTGCGATCCTGCGTGGCTGGGTATGGGCGATCAACCCATGGCTGCCACGGCCAAGTTCCAGGCAGATTTTCGGCAACTGGGTCGTCTTGCCAGAGCCGGTCTCGCCGGCGATCACCAACACCTGGTTTTCGGCCAGGGCCTTCTTGATTTCGTCACGCTTGGCGGCGATGGGCAGGTTGTCGTCGTAGCGTACGGTCGGCACGCTCTGCTGACGCGCGGTGACCTGAGCGCAGGAGGCCTGGACCTTCTCCACCCACTGCGCCAGCTTCGCCTCGTCGGGGCGCTTGCGCAGTTCGTGCAGTTGCCGGCGCAGGCGATGGCGGTCGGCAATCATGGCGTGGTCGAGGTTTTGCAGCAGTTTGTCGATGGCGTGGTCAGTCATGGGGCTTTTTAGTGATGCAGGTGAGCCTGCTTTTTCATGATCGGCATTCGGAAAGTCGGGCGATTGTCGCAGATTTGCGGATTCTCTGCTGCTTGCACGCTCCCTGTGAGAGCGGCCTTGTGTCGCGATAGGGCTGCAAAGCGGCCCCAGCAACTTCTGAATGGTCGCTGATGGCCGGGGCCCGCTACTCGGCCCTTTCGCGACGCAAGGCCACTCCACATTGACCGTGATGCTTTCAACACGATTGTTTAGCCAAGTGCGATGTAAAGGTTGCCATTCACTGCTTTAATCAACCTTACGCCGCATGTGAGTATCAAAGGCATGACTCCCGCCCAGCCTATCGCCCCACCGTCGTCCCGCCCTTCGCTACCGAAGGCCCGGAGCCGTGCCGGGGAAAATCCGCTGGTCCACATCATCCTCGCCTTCTGGGCCTTGTGGCACTGCCGTCACGCGCGCCCACCGGACACCTCGCTCACGCCATTGTGACCAAACCCGGCCACCGTCTGGCCGTTTGACTCAACCGGGCCGCCTGCTTGTGCGGTGGCCCTGCGCGCCTATGAGCGAATTGATCATGCACTTTGCCCCTGTAGAGCAGGCTACCCGTTTTCTGGCCGACAACCCCGATATCGAGCTGTTCGAACTGTTCATCCTCGACGCCAACGGTGTGCCACGCGGCAAGCTGTTGCACCGCGAGGAACTGCTGGCCGTGTACCAGACAGGTCGGCCACTGCCCAGCACCATCCTTGGCCTGACCCTCAATGGCGACGACGTGGAAAACTCCGGCCTGGTGTGGGACGTAGGCGATATCGACTGCCGTGCCTACCCGCTTGACCGCAGCCTGGTGCGCCTGCCCTGGCGCCGGGTGCCCACCGCCGCAGTGCAGGTGAGCATGCACCCCAGCGAGGGGCTGCCGGCCAGCATCGCTGACCCACGCCATGTGCTGCTGCGCACCATTGAAGCGTTGAAGGCCGATGGTTATCACCCGGTGATGGCCTGCGAGCTGGAGTTCTACCTGCTCGACCAGCAGCGTGATGCCCAGGGCCGCCCACAACCGGCACTGGACAACGATGGCGGCCGCCCCCGCAGCACCCAGGTCTATGGCCTGCGCGAACTGGAGCAGATCGAACCGTTCCTCGCCGACCTGTACGCTGCCTGCAAGGCCCAAGGCATCCCGGCGCGCACGGCCATTTCCGAGTACGCCCCGGGCCAGGTGGAAATCACCCTGGAGCATGGCGATGCGCTGCAGGCGATGGACCAGGCGGTGCGCTACAAGCGCCTGGTAAAAGGTGTGGCCCATGCCCACGGCATGCAGGCCTGCTTCATGGCCAAGCCATTTGCCCAACTGGCCGGCACCGGCATGCACATGCACCTGAGCCTGGCCGACAGCGCCGGCAACAACCTGTTCGCCAGCGAAGACAAGGCCGGTACCCCGCTGCTGCGCCAGGCCGTGGCCGGCATGCTGCGGCACCTGCGCGACTCGCTGCTGCTGTTCTGCCCCAACGCCAACTCGTACCGACGTTTCCAGGCCAACAGCTATGCGCCCCTGGCGCCAACCTGGGGCGTGGACAACCGCACCGTGAGCCTGCGTGTGCCAGGAGGCCCTGCCAACAGTCGCCATGTGGAGCACCGCATCTGTGGCGCGGATGCCAACCCTTACCTGGCTGCAGCGGCGATCCTTGCTGCCAGCCACCAGGGCATCCGCGAACAGCTTGACCCAGGTGCCCCCGTTGAAGGCAACGGTTACGCTCAGGCCACCGAACACCTGCCCACCGACTGGCTGACCACCCTTGACGCCCTGCAACATTCCGAATGGGCCCGTGAAGCACTGGGCGAAGACTTCCTTGGCGTGTACCTGAAGGTCAAGCGCGCCGAGTACCGCCAGTTCATGGCTGAAGTCAGCGAACAGGACTGGCGCTGGTACCTGCACCAGGCCTGAGCCCCTACAAAACAAGGAACACCCATGAACGCAGCATTGAACAACGGCCCGGCGCAGCGCGCGCCGTCCTATTACAGCGCCACCCTCAACGACCACAGCGAGTACCCGCAACTCAAAGGCACGGTGCAGGTGGATGTGGCGATCATCGGCGGTGGCTTTACGGGCGTGGCCACGGCGGTTGAACTGGCCGAGCGCGGCCTGAAGGTCGCCATCGTCGAAACCAACCGTATCGGCTGGGGCGCCAGCGGTCGCAACGGCGGCCAGGTCACCGGCAGCCTGTCGGGCGACGAGGCCATGCGCTCGCAGATGCGCAACCACCTGGGCGCCGAAGTGGACGATTTCATCTGGCACTTGCGCTGGCGCGGGCACCAGGTGATCGAGCAGCGCGTGGCGCGCTATGGCATCGATTGCGACCTCAAGCGTGGCCACCTGCATGCAGCCATGAAGCCTTCGCACATGAACGAACTGCGTGCATTCGAGGCCGAAGCACAGCGCCGCGGCATGGGCGAGCAGGTGCAACTGCTCGACCGCGCTGCAGTGGCCGAGCATCTGCAAAGCCCGCTTTATCTGGGTGCGTTGAAGAACCTGCGCAACCTGCACCTGCACCCACTCAACCTGTGCCTGGGCGAAGCCCGCGCCGCGCATGGCCTGGGTGCACTGATATTCGAAAATTCCGAAGTGCTGGACATCGTCCATGGCCCGCGCCCGGCGGTGGTTACCGCCCACGGCCGGGTCGAGGCACGCCAGGTGATGTTGGCCGGCGATGTGTATCACAAGCTGGAAAAGCGCCAGCTCAAGGGCAAGATCTTCCCGGCCATGGGCGGTATCGTCACCACCGCGCCGCTGGGTGAGCTGGCCGAGCAGATCAACCCGCAGGACCTGGCGGTGTACGACTGCCGCTTCGTCCTCGACTACTACCGCCTGACGGCCGACAAGCGCCTGCTGTTCGGCGGCGGCGCCAACTACTCAGGCAAGGATTCACGCGACATCGAAGGCGAATTGCGCCCCTGCATCGAACGCACCTTCCCGGCATTGAAGGGGGTGCCGATCGAGTTCCAGTGGAGCTGCGCCATGGGCATCGTGGTCAACCGCATCCCGCAGCTGGGCAAGCTGTCGGACAACGTGTGGTACTGCCAGGGTTACTCGGGGCACGGCATTGCCACCAGCCACATCATGGGCGAGATCATGGCCGAAGCGTTGACCGGCACGCTGGAGAAGTTCGACACATTTGCCCAGTGCAAGCATGTGCGGGTGCCGATGGGGGACTTGCTGGGGAACCCGCTGCTGGCGGCGGGGATGTGGTATTACCAGATGCTCGAGAAGCTGCGCTGAGTTGCGCGGATGTAGGCGCGGGTTTACCCGCGAAAGGGCCGGCCCTGCTGACCCTTCTCCACCCGCCGTTCACCGTTGTCGCCACTACCGTATTCGCGGGTAAACCCGCTCCTACAGGGGCTCACAGTGTCTGAAGACGGCGCCGCATCTTATTGTGGGGCCTTGTGTCGCGAAAGGGGCGCAAAGCGCCCCCAGCCATTGTCGCATCGCCGCCGAAACCCCAGGGCCGCTTCGCGGCCCTTTCGCGACACCAGGCTGCTCCCACACTGAGCGTGCAGACTTATGGTCAGGCGATCTTCTTCAAGCCTTGCTTCTTGAGCTCTTCATCACGCAGTTCGCGGCGCAGGATCTTGCCCACGTTGGTGGTAGGCAGCGAATCGCGGAACTCGATGTGGCGCGGTACCTTGTAGCCGGTGACGTTGGCACGCATGTGCTCCATCACCTGCTCCTTGGTCACGGTCATGCCCGGCTTGACCACGATGAAGACCTTGATCACTTCACCCGACTTCTCGTCCGGCACACCGATGGCAGCGCACTGCAGCACGCCCGGCAAGGCCGCCAACACGTCTTCCAGCTCGTTGGGGTACACGTTGAAGCCCGAGACCAGGATCATGTCTTTCTTGCGGTCGACGATGCGCATGTAGCCGTCCGCCTGGATCACGGCGATGTCACCGGTCTTCAGCCAGCCTTCGCTGTCGAGAATCTCGGCCGTGGCGTCTTCACGCTGCCAGTAGCCCTTCATCACCTGCGGGCCCTTGACACACAGCTCGCCCACTTCACCAAGCGGCAGCTCATTGCCGGCGTCGTCGATGACCTTGCACAGGGTCGACGGCACCGGAATACCGATGGTGCCCACCTGGTTCGCTTCCGACGGGTTCACCGCCGCCACCGGGCTGGTTTCGGTCATGCCGTAGCCTTCGCAGATGGCGCAACCGGTAACGGCCTTCCAGCGCTCGGCCACGCTTAGCTGCAAGGCCATGCCGCCCGACAGGGTGATTTTCAGCGCCGAGAAATCCAGGGCTCGGAACGCCTCGTTATTGCACAAGGCGACGAACAGGGTGTTGAGGCCCACAAAGCCGCTGAACTTCCACTTGCCCAGTTCCTTGACCATTGCCGGCAAGTCTCGCGGGTTGCTGATCAGCACGTTGTGGTTGCCGATCAGCATCATCGCCATGCAATGGAAGGTAAACGCATAGATGTGGTAAAGCGGCAGCGGAGTGATGAGGATTTCGCAGCCTTCGTGCAGGTTGGCGCCCATCAGTGCCCGGCACTGCAGCATGTTGGCCACCAGGTTGCGATGGGTCAGCATGGCGCCTTTGGCCACGCCGGTGGTACCGCCGGTGTATTGCAGCACCGCCACGTCGTTGGCCTGCGGGTTGGCCTCGGTCACGGGCTGGCCCTTGCCCAGCGCCAGGGCGTCATTGAAACGCACGGCCTGCGGCAGGTTGTAGGCCGGCACCATCTTCTTCACGTACTTGATCACGCTGTTGATCAGCAGGCGCTTGAGTGGTGGCAGCAGGTCGGCCACTTCGGTGACGATAACGTGCCTGACCTGGGTTTTGGGCACCACTTTTTCGGCCAGGTGGGCCATGTTGGCCAGGCACACCAAGGCCTTGGCACCCGAGTCGTTGAACTGGTGTTCCATCTCCCGCGCGGTGTACAGCGGGTTGGTATTGACCACGATCAGCCCGGCACGCATGGCACCGAAGACCGCGACCGGGTATTGCAGGACATTGGGCAGTTGC
This sequence comes from Pseudomonas sp. KCJK9058, assembly GCF_046230975.1. Taxonomy (NCBI): domain Bacteria; kingdom Pseudomonadati; phylum Pseudomonadota; class Gammaproteobacteria; order Pseudomonadales; family Pseudomonadaceae; genus Pseudomonas; species Pseudomonas sp. KCJK9058. The sequence continues at coordinate 40,123 of NZ_JBJJLR010000006.1, read as the reverse complement.
ACGGCAATGCGGTCACCCGGCTTGAGGTCGGTATGCTGCTGCAGCCAGGCGGCAAACGCCCCCGACAACGCATACAACTCGCCATAAGTGATAGTCTTGCCCAGGTTGCTAAAGGCCGGTTTGTCGGCAAAGCGTTGGCAGGATTGCTTGAGTACTGCCTGGATATTGGGGAATTCGTCAGGATTGATTTCCGCCGTAATCCCGGCTGGGTACTTATCCTTCCAAAAATTTTCGATCATGGAAGCCCACTCCTTCAGCAACAGCGAAGTTCGATTCACGCGTCGATGCGCTTATTATTGATATGAGATGACGGTTCGTTGCAAACCGGATCATCTGGAAGCGGGCCGAGAGTAACAGCTTTGTCTGGGGTCGCCTAGAGGCCAAAACAGGCCTTACGGTCACAAAAATGACTCAATGAACAATACAGGTCATTTTTAGAGTAATTATCCAAAATGTCGCAGATAAGGCTGTATATGGCCTGTTAGAGCGGTTTAAGTCATTCGCGGGTAAACCCGCTCCTACACTGGGCGGTGTAGGAGCGAAGACGCCATCCCCGTATCACGCTATATCGCGCAACTCCCGCCGCAAAATCTTGCCCACCGGCGTCATGGGCAACGATTCGCGCAGCACGATGTGCTTGGGTACTTTGTAGCCGGTGAAGTTGGCCTTGCAGTAGGCCTTCAGCTCATCAACGCTCAGCCCCCCCTCGCGCGGCACCACGAACAGCTTGACCGCCTCGCCGGAACGCTCGTCCGGCACGCCGATAGCCGCACAGTTGGCGACCTTGGGGTGCCCCATCACCACATCCTCGATTTCGTTGGGGTACACGTTGAAGCCCGAGACGATGATCATGTCCTTCTTGCGGTCGACGATGCGGGTGAAGCCGTCCGGGTCGATCACCGCGATATCACCGGTCTTGAACCAGCCTTCTGCATCCAGTGCCTGGGCCGTTGCCTCGGGCTGCTGCCAGTAGCCCTTCATGACCTGCGGGCCTTTGATGCAAAGCTCGCCCCGCTCGCCCAGCGGCAGTTCGTTGCCATCATCATCGATGACCTTGAACGCAGTACCCGCCACGGGGATGCCCACCGTACCCAGACGCGCCAGCTGGCCATAGGGGTTGGTGCTGGCCACCGGCGAGGTCTCTGTCAGGCCGTAGCCTTCAACGATGCGGCACCCGGTAAGGTCTTCCCAGCGCTCGGCGGTGGCCTTGACCAGCGCTGTGCCACCAGAGTTGGTGACCTTCAGCGCCGAGAAGTCCAGCTGACGGAAGCCCGGGTGGTCCATCAGTGCGACAAACAAGGTATTGAGGCCCAGCAAGGCAGAGAAACGCCACTTGCCCAGCTCCTTGATGAAGCCGGGAATATCCCGCGGGTTGGTAATCAGCACGTTATGGTTGCCGGTGACCATCATGCACATGCAATTCGCGGTGAAGGCATAGATGTGGTACAGCGGCAGCGGCGCAATCATCACTTCCTGGCCGTCCTTCAGCAGCTTCTGCCCATCGGGGCCGTGCTGCGAGAAGCAGGCCAGCACCTGCAGCATGTTGGCCACCAGGTTGCCATGGGTGAGCATGGCGCCCTTGGCCAGGCCGGTGGTGCCGCCGGTGTACTGCAGCACGGCGATGTCATCGAGGTTCAGTGACACCGGTTTGGGCGACAGCCTGCGGCCCTCGCGCAGCACCTGCTTGAACGGCACCGCCTGGGGCAACTGGTAGGCCGGCACCATCTTCTTCAACTTGTCGACCACGGTGTTGACCAGCCAGCCCTTGGCGGCCGGCAGCAGGTCGCCCATCTTTGCCTCGATCAGGTACTCGATACCGGTATCGGGCAGCACCTCCTGCACGCGCTTGCCGAACATGTTCAGGTACACCAGCGCACGCGCGCCACTGTCCTTGAACTGGTGGCGCATCTCGCGCTCGGTGTACAACGGGTTGGTATTGACCACGATCAGCCCGGCGCGCATGGCACCGAATACGGCGATGGGGTACTGCAGCACATTGGGCATCTGCACGGCAATGCGCTCACCCGGTTTGAGGTCGGTGTGCTGCTGCAACCAGGCAGCGAAGGCTGCCGAATGGCGCTCCAGTTCCGCGTAGCTGAGGGTCACGCCCAGGTTGCTGAACGCCGGGCGGTCGGCAAAACGCTTGCAGGAGCGCTCGAACACCTCGACCACCGAGGTGTAGGCATTGATGTCGATGGTGGAAGGCACGCCTGCCGGGCGCTTGTCATTCCAGAAATCGGCTTGCATTTATTATTGTTCCTCTGCCTGGACCTGCACTGCGTCCTTTAATCCTTTACCTGACCGCCTGCTGGCGAAAAGGCGTTGATTCGACGTTAGCAGGTAAACCCAAGGTGGCATATACGCCAAGTGCCGCCATTAACATTGTGAATCTTATTTGTGCCCCTCCTGCAATCCGGCCGGTTGTGCATACACTGTTCGGGTAATTGCGCGCACAAGGACCCGCCATGCCCCACGACGCCTTCTGGCTGCCCGCCAGTGAGCACTGCAGCCTGTACGTACACCAATGGCTGCCGGCCAAACCGGTAAAGGCCGTGGTGCTGCTGGCCCATGGCATGGCCGAGCATGCCGGGCGCTACCAGCGCCTGGGCCAGGCCCTGAGCGAGGCCGGCTTTGCCCTGTTCGCTGCCGATCAGCGTGGCCACGGGCGCACTGCCGAACTGGGCAACCTCGGCCTGTTCGCCCGCCATCATGGCTGGAATGCCGTGGTCAACGACTTGGGATGTGTGGCCCAGCATATCGGCCAGCAGTACCCGTGCACGCCGCTGTTCCTGTTCGGCCACAGCATGGGCAGCTATATCGCCCAGGCGTACCTGCTGCATCACAGTGGCAGCCTGCACGGGGCTATCCTCAGCGGCTCCAACTACCAACCGGCCGTGCTGTACCGCTTTGCGCGGCTGATTGCCCGGCTGGAATCCTGGCGCCAGGGGCCACTGGGCAAGAGTGCACTGATCGAATGGTTGTCCTTCGGTTCGTTCAACAGCGCCTTCAAGCCCAACCGCACAGCCTTCGACTGGCTCAGCCGCGACCCGGGCGAGGTCGATCAGTACGTGAACGACCCGTTGTGCGGCTTTCGCTGCACCAACCAGTTGTGGCTCGACCTGCTGCAAGGCTTGGCGCAGATCAGTCAGCCGGGTAACCTCGCGCAGATCGATCCCAACCTGCCGATGCTGGTGATTGGCGGTGAATGTGATCCGGTCAGTGCCGGCAAGCGTCTCACCCATCTGGCCGACGCCCTGCGCGCGACCGGCAACCGACATGTACAGCTGCGCGTCTACCCGGAGGCGCGGCATGAAGTACTCAACGAAATCAACCGTGGCGAGGTCATCGCCGATATTCTCTGCTGGCTTGAACAGGCGCTGGCCCTTGGCCGCCCTGCGCGCAGTGAATGATAGCCGCCCTCGCCCAACGCTTAAGGAAGCATCGATGTCCCAGGTCACCAACACGCCTTACGAAGCCCTCGAAGTCGGCCAGACGGCCGAGTACAAGAAGTCCGTTGAAGAACGCGACATCCAGCTGTTCGCTGCGATGTCCGGTGACCACAACCCGGTTCACCTGGATGCCGAATTCGCCGCCAAGAGCATGTTCCGCGAACGTATTGCCCATGGCATGTTCAGCGGCGCGCTGATCAGTGCTGCAGTGGCCTGCACACTGCCTGGCCCTGGCACCATCTACCTGGGCCAGCAGATGAGCTTCCAGAAGCCGGTGAAAATTGGCGACACCCTGACCGTGCGCCTGGAAATCCTCGAGAAGCTGCCCAAGTTCAAGGTGCGCATCGCCACCAACGTCTACAACCAGAACGACGAGCTGGTGGTCGCGGGTGAAGCCGAGATCCTGGCGCCGCGCAAGCAGCAGACCGTCGAGCTGGTGTCGCCGCCGAATTTTGTGGCGAGCTGAAGTGTGATGCAGCCAGCACCTACTTCAAGGCTGCTCTCCTGGGTAACCCGCTAATTCGTTGATTTAGCGGGCATCCTGTGGGATATGGGCTGGCCCGCAAAGAGCCGGCACCCCCACATCATTCGATAGCCTGCAAACGCCGCTCGATATGCCGCCGCTCAGGCGCCTGTCGGGTCAAGGCCAGCGCCTGCTGCCAGGCCGCTCGCGCCTCTTCTACCTGCCCCAGCTGGCAATGCAACTCGGCGCGCGCCGCATGTGCCAGGTGATAGTCCAGCAACTCCCCCCGCGCCAGAATCCCTTCGACTTCCCGCAAGCCAACCTCCGGCCCATCCCGCTTCGCCAGCGCCACCGCCCGGTTAAGCGCCACCACCGCTGATGGCCAATACCGCTGCAACACGTCATACAGGCCGACGATCTCTCCCCAGTCCGTCTCTTCAGCCGTCGCCGCTTCGGCATGCACGGCAGCAATCGCCGCCTGGACGGTATAGGCACCGAACGCACGGCTCTGCAGGGCCTGGCGCACCAGAGCACAGCCTTCGGCAATGAACTGCCGGTCCCACAAGCTGCGGTCCTGCTGCTCCAGAACCACCAAATCGCCTTGGCCATCGATGCGCGCCCGCTGCCGGGACGCCTGCAGCAGCATCAACGCCAGCAGGCCGACCGCCTCCGGGTCGGGCAGCAACTGCACCAGCAACCGCGCCAGGCGAATGGCTTCATCGCTCAGTTCCTGCTGCAGCAGTGTTTCGCCCGATGACGCCGAATAGCCCTCATTGAACACCAGGTAGATCACCCGCAACACGCTTTCCAGGCGCTCGGGCAGCTCATTGAGCTCGGGTACCTGGTACGGTATGCCCGCGTCACGGATCTTGGCCTTGGCACGCACGATCCGCTGGGCGATGGTTGTCGGGCTTTGCAGAAAGGCGCGGGCGATCTGCTCGGTGGTCAGGTCGCAGACTTCGCGAAGCGTCAATGGCACCTGAGCGTCGGCCGACAGGGCCGGATGGCAACAGGTGAAGATCAGCCGCAGGCGGTCATCCGCCAGCAGTTCTTCTTCACTGGGGTCCTGCGCCTGACCATCCAGCAGCATGCTCAAGTCCGCCTGGGAGCGGTCGAAGCGGACGCGCCGGCGCAGCGCGTCGATGGCCTTGAAGCGCCCGACAGAGACCAGCCACGCTCGCGGGTTGGCGGGGATACCGTCGCGTTGCCAGCGCTCGACGGCAATGAAGAAGGCGTCATGCATGGCCTCCTCGGCCAGGTCAAAATCACCCAGCAAGCGGATCAGTGTCGCCAGTATGCGCCGCGACTCCTGCCGGTACACGGCCTCGACTTCGGCGCTCACCTGGGCCAGTGCTGCCATCAGTCGGGCATCCGCTGGGTCACCACCTCCACCAGGCGGTCCAGGCTTTCTCCCCAGCCTTGGTGGAAGCCCATTTCTTCATGGGCCCGGCAGTCGCTGGCATTCCAGTGCCAGGCACGGGCGGTGTAGCGGGTTTTGCCCTGTTCCTCGTCAAAGCTGATCACGGCGGTCATGAAGGCCTTGTCCGACGGCACCCAACCGGGGCCGAAGGCATCGGTGAACACCAGCCGGCGTGGCGCGGCAATTTCCAGGAAAACGCCCTGGTTCGGGTACTCGCTGCCATCCGGCGCGCGCATCAAGGTGCGAAACAGGCCACCGGCCCACAACTGCATCTCACACTCCGGGGTGGTCATGCCGCGCGGCCCCCACCACTGCATCAGCCACTGGGGTTCGGTCCAGGCGCGAAATACCTTCGCCGGTGGGGCGTCGATCAGGCGGTTGATGGACAACTCGTGTTGCGCCTGGGCAATGGGGGCAAGGCTCATGCTAATTATTCTCCTTGGCTGTCAGGGTTGCAGCTCGCGCACCGGTCGCACCTCGACACTGCCGACCCGCGCAGCAGGGATGCCCTTGGCGATATTCAGCGCTTCGTTGAGGTCGCGGGCCTCCACCAGGTAAAAGCCCGCCAGTTGCTCCTTGGTTTCGGCGAACGGGCCGTCGGTCAGGCTCATGCGCCCGTTACGCATACGCACCGTGGTGGCCGTCTGCACCGGCTTCAGCGCCTCGGCCGCCAGCATGCGCCCGGAACCGTGAATGGCTTCGGCGTACGCCATGCATTCAGCGTCTGCCGGGCTGTCGGGCAGGCTGTGCAACAGCCCCTCGTCACAATAGACCAGGCACAGGTATTTCATGGTCGCCTCCAAGGCATTGGCAAAGTGCGTTTGGCGATAAAGGCTCAGGGCTTGAGATCGAACAGGGCTTTTTGCGTTTCCATGTCGAAAGGCGCCGACCAGTGTTCGTGGATGACCTGCCACTGGCCGCCTTGACGACGATAGCCCACCGTGGCGCGCATGAAGCCGCACTGGCTTTCGTCGTCGCCCGGGCCGCAGCGGTTCAGCCAATAGGCCAGGGCCAGATCGCCAGCGGCGTGCACGGTGAGTTGGGCAAGTTCGAACACCATGGGGCCGGTGCACATGCCCATGCACATTTCCCAGTGCGCCGTGTAGGCGGACTTGCCTTTGAATTGCAGGGCCTGGATGGCATCGAAGGCGACGATATCGTCGGCGTAGGGGGCGATGATGCCCGGGATGTCGCGATCGCGCACGGCTTGCATCCAGCGCTCGATCAATTGGCGGATTTCGGATTCGGCTGCGGTGCTCATCGGGGGTACCTCCGACAGATCATAGGGGGCACGGTGCGTGACGCGTGCCTTCAGCTATGGTCGAACGGGAAGCGGAGGATTCGACAGGCGGGGACATTATTCTGTATTGACGGAGCACCTGGGTGATCGCATCAGAGCCAGCAAGTGCCCGCCACAGCGTTTTCAGCCCGTGTGGCGGGCACCGCCAATCAACCCTGCTGGCAACCTTCTCCCATGGCACGGTACTGGATGGTGTGCACCTGGCCCTGATGGTCTTCATAGGTCATGGTCGCAGGTACCACTTCGCAGACATTGGGGATGGTCGACAGGTTGATCACCCGCTTGATGTCCAGGTTCATCGAGTAGTCGTACTGCTGAGCCACAGGCTCGCTGGAGACGGGTTTGGCCTCATCGGCGAGGGCGAACGAGGACATACCGACCAATGCAAGAATCAGTAATGGTTTCATGTGGTTTTGCCTTTAGAGCGTTCAAGCTGATCGATTGACTTCTATTGCCGTATCCGGCGCGGAGAAGTTGTCATCTAGGGTCTAGATGGCACGAAGTACCGATCCCGCTTCGTACTGCCAGGGGGGATGAAGAAAATTCTACTCCCGGCCAGTAATAGTTGAACCCCGAAGTCGGATATTCACCCTTGCCGGTTTTGCAACAATCTGCGACAAAGTGGCCGCAAATCATCAGGCCAGAGCCTCTGGCCACGTTTCAGGGTAGGACTCACCATTTCTGAAAAATTGTCCTGTTCGACGCTTTCGGACACAGAACGCCGTTTGCTGGACCACTTCTACCGCCAGCACAGCTCACGCATGCGCGCTGCAAGCGACGCCGAACTGTGGGTAGCGCGGGCACCTGGCATCATCGCCGGGCTGAGCCTGAGTGCGGTGGGGGAGGGATTCTGGCTGACGGGCCTGTTCGTCGCCCCGCAGCGACGCAACCAAGGGGTGGCCGCGCAGTTGATCGAGGCAGCACTGGCGCAGGTTGACGGGCCCGTCTGGCTGTTCTGTCATCCCGACCTGACGCCCTTCTACCAGCGCCTGGGTTTCGACCTGGCCCAACAGCTGCCAGAAGCCCTGGCCAGCCGCCTGCTTCGCTATCAGCGCAACAAACGCCTGGTAGCCCTGCAGCGAGGTCAGTCGTCGCTGACCTCGAGCCCAGGGAACAGCACCTCGGTGTAGCCGAACCTGGCAAAGTCCTGGATGCGCGAGGGGTATAGCCGGCCGATCAGGTGGTCGCACTCGTGCTGCACCACCCGCGCATGGAAGCCAGCGGCAAAGCGGTTGATCGGGTTGCCCTGGGGGTCGATGCCCTGGTAGCCGATATGCTTGAAGCGCGGCACCACGCCGCGCAAGCCAGGCACCGACAGACAACCTTCCCAGCCGTCCTCGATCTCGCTTGAGGTCGGGGTGATGACCGGATTCAGCAGAATGGTCTGCGGCACCGCCTCGGCATCGGGGTATCGCTCGCTGCGCTCGAAGCCGAAGATCACCAACTGCAGGTCGATGCCGATCTGCGGGGCGGCCAGGCCCACCCCGCCTACGTGACGCATGGTTTCGAACATGTCGTCGATCAGTTGCTGCAGTTCGGCACTGCCAAGCATGTGCTCGGGCACTGGCGGAGCGATGCGCAGCAGGCGTTCGTCGCCCATCTTGAGAATGTCACGGATCATCAGGGGTTCGGCTCGACGCTATGAGGCTTGCTCGGGTTCGGGTGCTCGTGGCCCAGTACAGTCAAGGTTTCCTTGGGCTTTTCCCCGTCGAAGTCTTTCTCGCCCGGGTTCTTGCCTTCGGCTGACATGTGCTCGATCACCGCATTCATTTCGGCGCCGAGCAGCAGCACGGCAGCCGAAATATAGAAATACAGCAACAGCACGATGATTGCACCAATGCTGCCGTACATGGCGTTGTAGTCGGCAAAGGTCTTCACGTAGTAGGCAAAGCCCAGTGAGGCGACGATCCACACCACAACCGCCAGCACCGAGCCCGGGGTGATGAAGCGAAACTGCTGTTTCACATCAGGCATCACGTAATAGATCAGGGCCACTGCCACCATCAGCAGAATGATGATCACCGGCCAGCGCAGGATGGTCCACAGTGTGACGATGAACTCCTGCATGCCGATCTGGGCAGCTATCCATTCCATCACCTGCGGGCCCAGCACCATCAGCGCTGCGGCCGCCAGCAGCATGCCAGCCAGGCCCACGGTGTAGAAAATGGAAAGCGGGATACGCTTCCACACCGGGCGCCCTTCGGGCACATCGTAAGCGGCGTTCATGGCGCTCATCATCAGGCGCACGCCGGCGGAGGCGGTCCACAGGGCGATCACGATACCCACCGACAGCAGCCCGCCCTTGGATTGTTGCAACTGGTCGATCACCGGGTTCACCTGCTCCAGCGCCTGGGGCGGTAACACCAGTTCCGATTGCAGACGCAGCCAGGAGAAAAAGTCCGGCAAATGCAGGAAACCGATCAGGGCAATCAGGAACAACAGGAAGGGGAATAGCGAGAACAGCGCCTGGTAGGCCAGCGCTGAGGCATAGGTGGACATCTCGTCGTCGAGGAATTCCTTGACGGTGCGAACCAGCACGCGGTGCAGGGGCAAGCCGCGCAGGTCGGGGAAAATCATAGCGTCTCCTTTCGCCGCTTGATCGTTACACAGGCAAGTCTAATAGACCGTGCCCGTGCTGTGCTGCTCCCGGCCGTGATTGAAGAATTTGCTTACGAATAGTGCCGGCCTCTACGCGGGTTTACCCGCCAGAGGCCGGCACAGGCCGCCTCACCTCAAGTCAAGGCTTCTTCACCGCATCCTTCACATTGCCCTTGATCTGTTGCGCCTCGCCTTTAAGCTCCTGCGCCTTGCCTTCGGCCCGCAGCTTGTCGTTGTCGGTCACCTTGCCAACACCCTGTTTCACGTTGCCGATCGCTTCGTTGGCCAAGCCTTTCGCTTTGTCTTTAGTACCGCTCATGGCAAAACTCCTGCAAATGGAGACACGTGAACCGTGTCGACAGTAGGTTGACCCAACGCCTGGGCCAGGAGTTTCAACGGATTTTCCGGCCAGAAGCCGAACGGTAAAACGGCAGGCGAATACCGCCCAAGCCCGCGAAGAGGCCGGCACAGGCACCGCAAGTCACAAACCTTGCCCCGCCCCGTGCCACCCCTCACAATGCAGGCCTTCATAGCGTCAACTCGCAGGAACCTGCATGAAACTCGACAAACCCGCCGCCATCGCCCGGCGCAACGAAGCACTGGCCCGGCCGGTGCTGACCAGCAGCAATACCCTGTTCGCCATCCTGGACAACAAACGCAACCTGTGGTGGTTCGAAGTGCCAGTGGCACTGCTGGGCAAGGGCCAGGCCGACTGGGTCAACCTGCTGCTGCACACGCCAGAAAGCGATGAACTGCAGCACCTGAAGGTGCCCACCAATTTCCTCAAGGCTCACCTGGAGCAAATGGAAGTGCGCAAGCCCGGCAAGCGCCGCTCCACCATCAGCCTGGCCCTCAGCGCCGACCGTGACTCGCTGCTGCGCGACACCCGTCCGGGTGGCGAGCAGCTGGACTTCCGCAACTTCGTACAGGCGTAAGGCCGTCAGGCTTTCTCGATGCGATCGTCATGGATGACGATCAGGCCCTGCTTGAACAACCCGCCAATGGCCTTCTTGAAGTTGCCCTTGCTGACGTTGAACAGCTTGCTGATCAACGCAGGGTCACTCTTGTCGCACACCCCCAACACCCCGCCTTCGGCTTCCAGGCGCGCCATGATCTGCTCTTGCAGGGTGTCCGCCAGGGCGGCGCCTACCGGCTGCAGGCTCAACGAAATCTTGCCGTCCTGGCGCACTTCCTTGATGAAGCCCTTCTCGTGCATGCCCGAGCGCAAGAACTTGAACACCTCGTTCTTGTGGATCAGGCCCCAGTGGCGGTTGTTGATGATGGCCTTGAAGCCCATCGGCGTTTCGCCGGCCACCAGCAGCTCGACCGGCTGGCCAACCTTGTAGTCGGCCGGGGTGACATCGAGGTAGCGGTCCAGGCGCGACGTGGCAGTGATCCGGCGGGTGCGCTTGTCGAGGTACACGTGCACCACGCAGTAATCACCGATCTTCAGCGGCCGAGCCTCTTCCGAGTACGGCATCAGCAAGTCCTTGGACAGGCCCCAGTCCAGGAAGATACCGGCACCGTTGATGTCCTTGACCTTCAGGCTGGCGAACTCGCCAACCTGCACCTTGGGCTTCTCGGTGGTGGCGATCAGCTGGTCTTCGCTGTCCAGGTAGATGAACACGTTCAACCAGTCATCGACCTCGGTCTCGGCGTTTTTCGGGATGTAGCGCCCGGGCAGCAGGATTTCGCCATCGGCGCCGCCGTCCAGGTACAGACCGAAGTCCACGTGTTTCACGATTTGCAAACTGTTGTAACGCCCAAGCAGAGCCATTTCCGATGATCCTCAAGACAAGGCGGCTATTCTACACCTGAAGCCACCACATGGCCCGACCACTCATGCAGTGGAACCGCCAGGCCGCACTTGCATCTACCTTCTGGCCAGCCTGAGGAAGGAACAGCACATGCCGCTACGCCTGCCCAAAGCCCTGCTTATCGCCATCGGCTTCGCCCTGGCCTTGGCCGCCTGCAGCCGCATCGACCTGGCCTATCGCAACCTCGACCGCCTGGTGCCGTGGTCGCTGAGCGACTACCTGGACATGAACCGCGAGCAAAGGGCGCTGCTGGACGATCGGTTGCGCGAGCACCTGGCCTGGCATTGCAAGACTCAACTGCCCGGCTACCTCGACTGGCTCGATCGGCTACGTGACCTGGTCGCCGACGATCAGGTCACCGACCAGGCCCTGCAGCAAAGCACCCGCGAGGTCCGTGAAGCGATTGGTCGGGTGGCCGAGGAAATCACCCCTTCAGCCACCGAACTGCTGCGCGGCATGAGCGACAACCAGGTAGCGCAGATGCGTGAGGCCTTCCGCGAAGACATCAGTGAACGGCAGAAGCAGTATGTGGATACGCCATTGCCCAAGCAGATGGCCCGCCGTAGCGAGCGCATGGAAAAACGCCTGACGCCATGGTTTGGCGAGTTGACGGCGGTACAGAAGCAACGCATCCAGACCTGGTCTCAAGCGCTGGGTGACCAGAACCGTGAATGGATCGCCAACCGTGCCCACTGGCAACAGCAACTGCTGTTGGCGATGAACCAGCGCAACGACTCCAGCTTCGAGCCGCGCCTGGCGACCTTGTTGCAGCGCAAGGAGAGTTTGTGGACACCCGAGTACCGGGCGGCGTATCAGAATACCGAGCGACAGGCGCGCAGCCTGCTGGTGGACCTGGTGCGGCAAAGCACGCCGCAACAGCGGCGGTTCCTGCAGGAACGGCTGAGCAAGGTGCGTACCCATTTGAGCGAGATGAAGTGTTTGAAGGCGTGACAGGTCTGTTCGACCTGACTCACCGGGCCTTGCGCCGATACGGAAACACATCGATCACTTTCCCCTCACGTATCGCCGCCTGCAGCCCCTTCCAGTAATCCGCGTCATACAGTTCCCCATGCAAGCGGCTGAACAACCGCCGCTGGCCCATATCGGCAAACAGAAACGGCGGAAACTCTTCGGGGAACACATCATGCGGCCCGATCGAGTACCACGGCTCGCCCGACATTTCGTCCTCCGGGTAACGCGGTGGCGGAATGTGGCGGAAATTCACCTCGGTCAGGAAGCTGATTTCGTCATAGTCGTAAAACACTACCCGGCCATGCCGGGTCACACCAAAGTTCTTCAGCAACATGTCGCCGGGGAAGATGTTCGCCGCCGCCAGCTGCTTGATGGCCAGGCCGTAGTCCTCCAGCGCCTCCAGCACCTGGCCCTCGGTGGCATGCTCCAGGTACAGGTTCAACGGCGTCATGCGCCGCTCGGTCCAACAGTGGCGGATCAGCACCGTGTCGCCCTCCAGCGCCACCGTCGACGGTGCCACCTCCAGCAACTCGGCCAGGCAATCCGGCTCGAACTTGCTGCGCGGAAAGCGAAAATCGGCAAACTCCTGGGTATCGGCCATACGCCCCACCCGGTCGACGCTCTTCACCAGCCGGTACTTGTCGATCACCGTGGCGCGGTCCACGGTTTTCGATGGCGAGAAGCGGTCCTTGATGATCTTGAACACCGTATTGAAGCCGGGCAAGGTGAACACGCTCATGACCATGCCCCGTACCCCTGGCGCCATGACAAAGCGGTCATCACTGCTGGCCAGGTGGTTGATCAGCGCGCGGTAGAACTCCGACTTGCCCTGCTTGTAGAACCCGATCGAGGTGTATAGCTCGGCAATGTGCTTGCCCGGCAGGATGCGCTTGAGGAAATTGACGAACTCGGCGGGCACCGGTACATCGGCCATGAAGTAAGAGCGGGTGAACGAAAAGATGATCGACACCTCGGCCTCGTCGGTAATCAGCGCATCGGCCTCGATACCGTGGCCCTCGCGGTGCAGCAAGGGAATCACCAACGGCCACTGCTCATCGCTGTTGTACAGGCGGCCGACCAGATAGGCCCCCTTGTTGCGGTAAAGCACGGGTACAAACAGCTCCACGGCCAGCGTCGGGTCCTTGCACACCCAGTCGGGCAGGCATTCGCGCAGTTGTTCTTCCAGCCGCGCCAGGTCGCCTTCCAGGTCGCCATAGGGCATGTCGAACGGGTAATCGGCGAACACCGCGCGCAGCAAGTTCCTGAGACTGCCGTCAAGCCGATAGGTACGGGTTTGCGCGGCGCGCTCGCGGCCGCGCATGGAAGGCCGGGTCGTGTGGATGAACATGCAGCCGTCGCTGATCAGGTCATGGCTGAACAGGCTGCAAAACAGCGAGTTGTACCAGGTCTCTGCCAACTCGTCGTCCAGGCGGGGGTCAATCAGGTGGATATAGGCGTTTTTCACCAGCGGCCACTGTTCCACGTCCAGCAACACCTCTGCGGCAAAGGCCTGGCGCAGCCAGCCATTGACTTCGGCGACTTTCTCTTCGTAGAGATTGATGCGGGCGGCGGCGGCCTGCTGAATATCCTGCCAGCGCGCCTGCTCGAAGCGCTGGCGAGCACCCAGGGTGATGCGCTGGAAATGATCGCGGTAGTCGTCGAAGCCGGCGAGGATCATCCGGGCGATTTCGACAGCGGGCCAGGGCTGGGACATGCGTGGGGCCTCGGAACTGGGATTGAGTACAGAGCTTAGCCGCCCTTGGCTTCATGGGTTACTGCCATTGAAGGCCCGAGCTGTAGTTGCAGCTGCCTTGCCCAGAGCCCCGCAGCCCAAGAGGAATTACACAGCAAGAAAGCACAAGAATCCCCCCGCCCCGTGGCGTACACTCGCGCCCCTGCCTTACCTCCGGAGACCGTTGTGAGCCCCATCGCCCTAGCCCGCCTGCTGACCCTTGCCGCCGTCTGGGGAGCGAGTTTCCTGTTCATGCGCATCATCGCCCCCGAACTGGGCACGGTGCCGACCGCGTTCTTCCGGGTTTCCATCGCCTGCCTGGGCCTGATCGTGCTTCTGGCCGCCGCCCGCGTGCGCTGGGACTTCCAGGGCAAGCTCGGTGCGTGCCTGGTGCTGGGCATGATCAACTCCGGCATCCCCGCCACCTTCTACTCGGTGGCGGCCCAGGTGCTGCCGGCCGGCTATTCGGCGATCTTCAACGCCACCACTCCGCTGATGGGTGTGCTGGTCGGCGTACTGTTCTTCCGCGAGCCAATGACCCTGGCCAAACTCTGCGGCATCTTCCTTGGCCTGTTCGGCGTCGGCATCCTCAGCGGCGCCGGCCCGGTGGCACTGGACATGGCCCTGCTGCAAGGCGCCCTCGCCTGCCTGGCGGCCACCACCTGCTACGGCTTTGCCGGGTTCCTCGCCCGCCGCTGGATCAGTGGCCTGGACAGCCGTCTTTCCGCGCTGGGCAGCATGCTCGGCGCAACGCTCATGCTGACCCCGCTGTTCGGCTGGAGCGCACTCACCCAACCGCCCGCCAGCTGGGGGGGTTGGGAGGTGTGGTTGTCGTTGCTGGGGCTGGGTTTGCTGTGCACCGCCTTTGCCTACATCCTGTACTTCCGCCTGCTCGAGGAAATCGGCCCGGTAAAAGCCAGCACCGTAACGTTCCTGATCCCGGTATTCGGCGTATTGTGGGGGGCATGGCTGCTGAATGAGCCGTTGTCGATGGCGCACCTATACGGCGGCCTGCTGATTGGCCTGGCCTTGTGGCTGGTGCTGCGCCCGGCGCGCAGCTGAAGTGGGGTACTGCATGAACAGCGCGTACAAAAAGGTCCTGTTCCGCCTGGAACAGGACGAGAACGGCTACCCACCAGCCTCGGTCGAGGGCCTGTGGGCCAAGGCCGTGGAAGGCGGCTATGCCATCGACAACATCCCCTTCCATGTCTATGGCATCGCCCCGGGCGACGTGATCGACACCCGCGAGGAAGCAGGCGAAACCTGGTTCGCAGCGCTGCGCCACAGCAGCGGCAGCTCGGTGTTCCGGGTGGTCGTCAAACCACCGGAAACCCTCGACCAGGTGCGCGCAGCATTGCTGGATTTCGGCTGCGCCTGTGAAACCGAGCAAGCAGTGAAGATGTTGGCGGTCGAGGTCCCACCGCAACGCTCGCTCGATACCCTGCTCTACTACCTGCTCACCCAGCGCGAAGCCGGCCTGCTGGACTTCGAGGAAGGCGTGTTGCGCCACGCCATCCCCGAAGAATTCCGCTAGGGCCTACGCCTCGGCCAGGCGCGCGGCAGGCTTGCGAAACACGAACAGCAGCCCTACCACGATCAGCCCCATGCCCAACAGGCTGAGCGGTGCCAGGCGGTTACCGAAGATCAGCAAGTCCATTACCGCAGTCACTGCCGGCACCAGGTAGAACAGGCTGGTGACATTGACCAGGTTGCCCTTGGCGATCAGCCGGTACAGCAGCAAGGTTGCCAGCAGCGAGACCACCAGGCCCATCCACAGCAGCGCACCGACGAAACTGCCGGTCCACTCGACATGAAGCGGTTGCAGAGGTGCGAACAGCGCGCACATGGCAAAGCCGGCCAGGTACTGCAGCGGCAGTGTGCCCATGGGGTTGTCGGTAATGCGCTTCTGCAGGATCGAACCAAAGGTCATGCTGACCAACGCCAGCAGGGCGAACAGCATGCCCGCCAGCGATACCCCGCCCAGGTTGATGCCCTGGTAGACCACCATGATCAAGCCACCCAACCCCAAACTCAGGCCGAACAAACGGCTCCAGGAGCGCTGGCGTTCCATCAGCACCACGGTGAGGATCGGTTGTACCCCCATCACCGTGGCCATGACGCCGGGGGTGACATGGGTATCAAGCGCCAACAGATAGAAGATCTGATAGGCACCGAGCAGCACACAACCGGTACCCAGGGCGCGCAGAATGCTCCCGCGAGTACGCGGCCAGCGCAGCCCTAGCAACGGGCCGATCAGCAACAGGCCGGCCAGGGCCAGCGCCGAGCGCAACAGCAGAAAGGCAAACGGGCTGGCATGCGCCAGGCCGAGCTTGGAGACGATCGCCCCGCTGCTCCACAGCAGGACGAACAGGCAGGTAGTGGCCGCCGAGGCCACGGACGTTTTGGTAAAGACAGACATGAATTGCCACCTGATAGTAGGCAGATAAGCCAAACGGACGGCGTGCGCTTCAACGTGAGCAGTAGCCGACCGTGTTCAGTACGTTGCGCGTGCGAAGGGTTGCGGCACGAAGCCGATCAGCCCAGCACAACCACGCAATGAGGCGGAGCTACGCCGCCTACGACGCCACTGACAGGTGGTGGGGAGTGACAGATCATGACCGGCTGCTGGCTACCACGCACGACCATGCCCGCGACTGGCGCGATGGCAAAGCGTGTGGTGGAAGGGATGGCTGGCATGAACGCGGTCTTTGAGAAAGTGAATGTTCTGGAATATAGCGAGTGATTCTTCGCGGCACAAGCCCGCTGCCACAAGCACACCCTCGTCCTTGAAGGATGAGACGCACCGGTGGCAGCGGGCTTGCCCCGCAAAGGGGCCGGTTAACGCAGAAAAACTCAGAACAACCAGCGATACAACAGATACGCCACCACCACCGCCAGTACCGGCCGCAGCACGCGGTAAGCCTTGGGGTTGGCGCGTTTGAACTGCTTCACATGGCTGCTGATCCTGTTGCTGAAGCGCTTGCTCCAGGCGTACGCCTGGTTGATCCCGCCCACGCGCTCGTCGTCGGTGTTCTGCGGCGCGGTGGCGCGGCCGAGGAAGGCACTGACCTTACGGTTGATGCGCGTCATCAGCGGGCTACTCAGCGGGCGCTCGATGTCACAGAACAGGATCACGCGGGTAACGTCGGTTTCGTTCTTGACCCAGTGCACGTAGGTTTCGTCGAACATCACGTCTTCGCCATCACGCCAGGCGTACTGCTCACCGTCCACGTAGATGCGGCATGCGTCGGAGTTGGGCGTGGACAGCCCCAGGTGATAACGCAGCGAGCCGGCGAACGGGTCGCGGTGCGGGTTCAGGTGGCTGCCGCCGGGCAGCAGGGCAAACATTGCGCCCTTGACATTGGGGATGCTGCTGACCAGCTCGACAGTGCGCGGGCACAGGGTTTGCGCCGAAGGCAGCGGTTTGTCGTACCACTTCAGGTAAAAGCGCTTCCAGCCTTTCTTGAAGAACGAACCGAAGCCGGCGTCGTTATCTTTCTCAGCGGCACGGATATAGCCTTCGTCGAACAGGCGCATGGCCTCTTCGCGAATTTCCTGCCAGTTGTCCTTCAACACGTCCAGCTCCGGGAAGCGCTGGCGATCCAGGTAGGGCTTGGACGGCACGCCGGAAAACAGGTACATCAACGCGTTATAGGGGGCGAACAGCGCCGAATGGTTGACGAACTGGCGCAACACCGGCAGGCGGGCCTTGCCGCGCAGGTGCACGAACAGCACGCTGCCGAAAAACACCAGCAAGACACCCGCCTTGGCTGCAAAGGAAAAGGTCATGCTTTCACTCCTTGGGGAAGAGCCAGGGCTGCGCTGCCTGCTCTCCAGAAAATCATCCTGCCATCATAAACCGATCCCGCCGCGGTAAAAACAACCCGGGCGGGATCGCATTCATGAAGATTTTGCAATAAACCAGGCCGCCGATTGTTGCGCCGGATCAGCGGGAAGGCCGATTACTGCTGGTTTTCCTGCTCGCTGAACATGTCGCTGAACAGCATGCTCGACAAGTATCGCTCGCCCGAATCGGGCAGGATTACGACGATGGTCTTACCCTGCATTTCCGGTTTTTCGGCCAGGCGCACCGCTGCCGCCATTGCCGCACCGCAGGAAATACCACAAAGGATGCCCTCTTCCTGCATCAGGCGAATCGCCATGGCCTTGGACTCTTCGTCGGTCACCGTCACCACTTGGTCGACGATCGACAGGTCGAGGTTTTTCGGCACGAAGCCGGCGCCGATGCCCTGGATTTTGTGCGGGCTGGGCTTGAGTTCTTCGCCGGCCAGGGTCTGGCTGATCAGCGGCGATGCCACGGGCTCCACTGCCACCGACAGGATGGCCTTGCCCTGGGTATGTTTGATGTAACGCGACACGCCGGTGATGGTGCCACCAGTGCCCACACCCGCCACCAGCACGTCGATGGCGCCGTCCGTGTCGTTCCAGATCTCAGGGCCGGTGGTTTTCTCGTGAATGGCCGGGTTGGCCGGGTTTTCGAACTGGCCCGGCAGGAAGTACTGCTCCGGGTCGGAGGCGACGATTTCGTTGGCCTTCTCGATAGCGCCCTTCATGCCCTTGGCCGGATCGGTCAATACCAGCTCGGCGCCCAGTGCCTTCAGCACCTTGCGGCGCTCCAGGCTCATCGAGGCGGGCATGGTCAGCATCAGCTTGTAGCCGCGGGCGGCGGCGACGAAGGCCAGGCCGATACCGGTGTTGCCCGAGGTGGGCTCGACGATGGTCATGCCCGGTTTGAGCTTGCCGCTGCTTTCGGCGTCCCAGACCATGTTCGCGCCAATGCGGCATTTGACCGAGTACCCGGGGTTGCGCCCTTCGATCTTGGCCAGGATGGTCACGCCGCGCGGGGCGATGCGATTGATCTGCACCAGCGGCGTGTTACCGATGGAGTGGGCGTTGTCTGCAAAGATACGGCTCATGGCAGGGGTCCTTGGCATGAAAAAGCAGGGAAATGCCTCAAGGGTAAGCCTGCGGCGGTGGCCCGTAAAGCCTGTTCGAACTCAGCCCGGCACGTTGCGGTCAACCGCACATCCCGCCTTGGAGACAGCCTCATGAAAGCCCGCTATCGCTGGCCGCTGGTCGGCCTGGCCAGCCTGATCGTGCTGCTGGTGGCGCTGCACCTGGCCCTGCCTTACCTGGTGCGCGACTACCTCAACGACAAGCTGGCCGACATGGGAGACTACCGCGGCCAGGTAGCCGATGTGCACCTGGCCTGGTGGCGCGGTGCCTATCAGATAAACGGGCTGAAAATCGTCAAGACCACCGGCAAGGTGCCCGTACCGTTTCTCGACGCCCCACTGATCGACCTCTCGGTGAGCTGGCATGCGTTGTGGTACGACAAGGCAGTGGTGGCGGAGGTGACCTTCGTGCATCCCGAGCTGAATTTTGTCGACGGTGGTAGCAAACAGGCGTCGCAGACCGGCCAAGGTACCGACTGGCGCCAGCAGCTGGAAAAACTCCTGCCCATCACCCTCAACGAAGTGCGTATCGACAATGGCGTGCTGACGTTCCGCAACTTCAATTCCAAGCCACCGGTCGACCTCAAGGCCACCCGGTTGAACGCCAGCATCCGCAACCTGACCAACGTGCGCGACCAGAAAGGCCGTCGCGACGCAAGTTTCGAAGGCACGGCGCTCATCGCGGGGGATGCGAACGTAGAAAGCCGTGCCACCTTCGACCCTTTCAGTGATTTCGACGACTTCGAATTCAGACTTCGCGCCACCGGCATCGAGCTGCGCAAACTGAATGACTTTGCCAGCGCCTACGGCAAATTCGACTTCAATGCCGGGCACGGTGACGTGGTCATCGAGGCCCAGGCAGAAAACGGCCGGCTGAACGGCTATATAAAACCGCTGCTGCGCGATGTCGACGTGTTCGACTGGCAGCAGGACGTCGAGGAAAAGGACAAGGGCTTCTTCCGCTCGGTGTGGGAGGCCCTGGTGGGTGCGACCGAGACGGTGCTGAAGAACCAGCCGAAAAACCAGTTCGCCACTCGGGTGGAACTCAGCGGCAGTGTGCGCAAGCAGGATGTCAGTGCCTTCGAGGCGTTCTTGCAGATCCTGCGCAACGGGTTTGTCCAGGCATTCAATGCGCGCTATGAGCAACCAGCGCCGAAGTCTGACTGAGACAGCGTGACGGGGCATTCAGGGACTGAATACCCGGTCTGCGTTTGCAGCCGCCTGGCCCCGCGTTATAGTCGGAAACAAATCCGGATTATGTGCTGCCTGTTCGGGCCGCTTCGCGGGTAAACCCGCACCTACAACCCTGTACCGCGAAAAGGCCCGCACAGCCCTAAACAGAGGACAACCCCCCATGAAGTTCGAAGGCACCCGCGACTACGTCGCCACAGACGACCTGAAACTGGCGGTAAACGCGGCCATTACCCTCGAACGCCCGCTGTTGGTCAAGGGCGAACCGGGCACCGGCAAAACCATGCTCGCCGAGCAGTTGGCGGCCTCGTTCGGGGCGCGCCTGATCACCTGGCACATCAAGTCCACCACCAAGGCCCACCAAGGCCTCTACGAGTACGACGCGGTCAGCCGCCTGCGCGATTCGCAGCTAGGCGTGGACAAGGTGCACGATGTGCGCAACTACCTGAAAAAGGGCAAGCTCTGGGAGGCCTTCGAGGCCGACGAGCGGGTCATCCTGCTGATCGACGAAATCGACAAGGCCGATATCGAATTCCCCAACGACCTGTTGCAAGAGCTCGACAAGATGGAGTTCTACGTCTACGAAATCGACGAGACCATCAAGGCCAAACAGCGTCCGATCATCATCATTACCTCGAACAACGAAAAAGAGCTGCCGGACGCCTTCCTGCGCCGCTGCTTCTTCCACTACATCGCCTTCCCCGACCGCACGACCCTGCAGCAGATCGTCGACGTGCACTACCCGAACATCAGCCAGTCGTTGGTCAGCGAGGCGCTGGACGTGTTCTTCGACGTACGCAAGGTGCCGGGCCTGAAGAAAAAGCCGTCCACCTCCGAGCTGGTCGACTGGCTCAAGCTGCTGATGGCCGACAACATCGGTGAAGCGGTGTTGCGCGAACGCGACCCGACCAAGGCCATCCCGCCGCTGGCCGGTGCGCTGGTAAAAAACGAGCAGGATGTACAACTGCTCGAGCGCCTGGCCTTCATGAGCCGGCGCGGCAACCGCTGACAGGAGCAGGGCCATGCTGCTCAATCTGTTCAATGAGATGCGTGCGGCCAAGGTGCCGGTTTCGGTGCGTGAACTGCTCGACTTGCACCAGGCCTTGCAAAAGCGCGTGGTGTTCGCCGACATGGACGCGTTCTACTACCTCGCCCGCGCCATCCTGGTGAAGGACGAACGCCACTTCGACAAGTTCGACCGTGCCTTCGCAGCCTACTTCAAGGGCCTGGAAAACCTCGACCGGCACATCGAGGCGCTGATCCCCGAAGACTGGCTGCGCAAGGAATTCGAGCGCTCGCTGACCGATGAAGAACGCGCACAGATCCAGTCGCTGGGCGGCCTGGACAAGCTTATCGAGGCCTTCAAGCAGCGCCTCGAAGAGCAGAAGGAACGCCACGCTGGCGGCAACAAGTGGATTGGCACCGGCGGCACCAGCCCATTCGGCTCGGGCGGCTTCAACCCCGAGGGCATCCGCGTCGGTGACGCCGGCAAGCGCCAGGGCAAAGCGGTAAAAGTCTGGGACCAACGCGAGTACAAAAACCTCGACGACCAGGTCGAGCTTGGCACCCGCAACATCAAGCTGGCCCTGCGCCGGCTGCGCAAGTTCGCCCGCGAAGGCGCCGCCGAAGAGCTGGACATCGACGGCACCATCGACCACACCGCGCGTGATGCCGGGTTGCTGAACATCCAGATGCGCCCCGAGCGGCGCAACACCGTGAAGCTGCTGTTGCTGCTCGACATTGGCGGTTCGATGGATGCCCACGTCAAAGTCTGCGAAGAGCTGTTCTCGGCCTGCAAGACCGAGTTCAAGCACTTGGAGTATTACTACTTCCACAATTGCGTTTATGAGTCAGTGTGGAAGAACAACCTGCGCCGCACGTCCGAACGTTTTTCCACCTTCGACCTGCTGCACAAGTACGGCGATGACTACAAGGTGGTGTTCGTCGGTGACGCGGCCATGGCGCCCTACGAGATCACCCAGCCGGGTGGCAGCGTAGAGCACTGGAACGAAGAAGCCGGGTATGTGTGGATCCAGCGCTTCATGGAAAAATTCAGGAAGGTCATCTGGATCAACCCGTACCCCAAGCAGGCCTGGGATTACACCGCGTCGACCCATCTGGTGCGCGACCTGATCGAGGACAAGATGTATCCGCTGACCCTGCAAGGGTTGGAGGACGGGATGCGCTACCTGTCCAAGTGAGGTTGCCTGCTCCACCATCACCGTCAAGGCATGCACAGGACGTGTGTAGGAGCGGGTTCACCCGCGAAGAGGCCGCCCGCTCTACCGCCAACGGTTCAGGTAATCCTGCTGCTCCCGCCAGGCCTCGTCCTGCACCACCGCCCGGAACCGTACCACCGCCCCCGGCATGCACTGCGCCAGTTGCGCCAGCGCCAGCGGCGTCAGCGCGCCCAGCCGCGGATACCCACCAATGGTCTGCCGGTCATTAAGCAACACGATCGGCTGCCCGTCCGGCGG
Source organism: Pseudomonas sp. KCJK9058 (assembly GCF_046230975.1). Lineage (NCBI taxonomy): Bacteria > Pseudomonadati > Pseudomonadota > Gammaproteobacteria > Pseudomonadales > Pseudomonadaceae > Pseudomonas > Pseudomonas sp. KCJK9058. Next base: position 17,728 of record NZ_JBJJLR010000006.1, on the reverse strand, counting down.
CACCTGTACCGCTCCCAGCGGGATCCCTTCGGAGATCATCGGCGCCCCTTGGTACACCAGCTGCGGCCCCAACAACCGGATGCCCATGCGGTCGGCCCGGCTGTCCAGCGTCCATTCCCGGTTGAATGCCTCGAACAGGCTGGTACCGCTGAATTCACCGATCTGCGCGCCCATCACCAGGTCGAGCACCGGCTTTGGGGCGAACTGTGGGCACAACGCGTGCGGCACTTCGCGCAGGGGTGCACTGCTACCGGTAAAAGCCAATGCCTGGTGTTTAGCCAGCGCCCCCCCCTGGCCATCGATGCCACCCAGTGCTTCACGTACCACGGTGGCACAACTGCCCAGCACCTCCTCACCCAGGAACCCACCCGGTGCCGCCAGATACGCCCGCACACCCACTTTGGGCTGCTTCAGGGTCAAGCGCTGCCCCTTGGCCAGGGCAAAGCTGCGCCATGGCGCCAGCGGCTGATCATCGACACACGCATCCAGGTCGGCACCGGCCAGGGCCAGCACGCAATCCTGTTCAGCCACCACGCAAAAACCACCCAGCGCCACCTCGACCACCGGCGCCCCCAACGGGTTGCCCAACAACCAGTTGGCCCAGTGCATCGCCACCCAGTCCAGCGCCCCGCCCTGGGTCACGCCAAGGTGGCGCACGCCGAAGCGCCCGGCATCCTGTAACTGGCACAACGGCGTACTGGCCTCAATCATCAACTGCTTCATCCCTGCGCCTCCACATCACCACCCATGGCCAGGAATTCGCTGCGCGAAACCGGCACGAAGCGCACCCGGTCACCGGGTTGCAAAAGGCTGTAACCCTCACGCTCACGGTCGAACAACCGCACCGGGGTGCGCCCGATCAGGTTCCAGCCACCCGGCGATACTGCCGGGTAGGCCGCCGTCTGGCGCTCGGCAATACCCACGCTGCCCGCCGCCACGCGCTTGCGCGGGGTAATCAGACGAGGGCTGGCCAGGCGCTCGTCGACCAGGCCCATGAAGCCGAAACCAGGCGCGAAGCCCAGGGCAAACACCGGGTAATCACGTTCGCCGTGCAACCGAACAATCTCCGCTTCACTCAAGCCGCTGCGGGCCGCCAGCACAGGCAGCTCGGGGCCGACACTGGCGTCGTACCACACCGGGATTTCGTGTCGGCGGCCGCCACTGCCGGTGTCAGGCTGCAAGCCGTCCAGCGCATGAGCGATTCGCGCCCTGGCCTCGCCTGGCGGCAGGGCAGACTGCACCATCAGCGTGGTGTAGGACGGCACCAGGTCCAGCAGGTGCTCGCCGAACGCCGCGCTCAAGCGCCGGCTGGCGGCGAGCATCCATGGCATGTTGGCCTCATCGATACGGTCGAACAGGCGGACCATCAGGCTATCGATGGCGACCACTTCAATTCGCGGTTTCATCACGCCTCCAGCCCATCGAGGGCCTGGCGAATCTGCCGCACCGCCACCACCGAACTGTCGTTGTCGCCATGCACGCAGAGGGTGCGGGCGGCAAGCTGCAAGGCACTGCCATCGTCTGCCAACAGCGTTTCGCCTCGGGCCAGACGCACCGCCTGCTCCACCACCCGCGCCGGGTCGTGATGCACCGCGCCCGGCAGGCGCCGCGACAGCAGATGGCCGCTGGCGGTGTAGGCGCGGTCTGCGAACGCCTCGAACCACAGCGGCACGCCGATTTCATCGCCCAGTGCCTGGGCGGCACGGTTGTCGGCGGTGGCCATCAGCATCAACGGCAGGTTGCCGTCATAGGCCGCTACGGCCTCCAGCACGGTACGCAGCTTGAGCGGGTCGGCCATCATGTCGTTGTACAGCGCGCCATGGGGCTTCACATAGGCCACACGACCACCCAGCACTTTGCAGATGCCATCCAGCGCACCGATCTGGTAATGCAGCAGGTCGCGGATTTCTTCCGGGCTGCAGGCCATGGAACGGCGGCCGAAGCCGACCAGGTCCGGGTAGGCCGGATGAGCGCCGATAGTCACCCCGTGCTCCAGCGCCAACGTCACCGTGCGACGCATGATACCGGGGTCGCCAGCGTGGTAGCCGCAGGCGATATTGGCGCAATCGATGTAAGGCATGACCTCGGCGTCCAGGCCCATGCGCCAGCTGCCGAAACTCTCACCCATGTCGCAATTGAGTAGCAGGCGTTCCACCACGCGGTCTCCCTTGTCGTTGTGCATAGGCCTACCTTACCGCGCCTGCAGCTGTTTGCCGCGGGTTTCAGGCAAGCTCAAGGCCGCCACGATCACAATGCCGTAGGACACCGCAGAAAACACGCCGATACCCAGGCCCAGCGGAACATTCTGGCCGAGCATGCCGATCATCAACGGAAACAGCGCGGCAATGACCTTGCCGATGTTGTAACAGAAGCCCTGCCCCGAACCCCGAATGCGCGTGGGGAACAGTTCGGTCAGAAACGCCCCCATGCCGCTGAAGATACCCGAGGCGAAGAAGCCCAACGGGAGGCCCAGCCACAGCATCACGCCATCGCTGACCGGCATCTGCGTGTACAACAGCACAATGATGAAGGAGCCCACGGCGAACAGGATGAAGTTCTTCTTGCGCCCCAGCAGGTCGGACAGATAAGCACTGACCACATAGCCCATGTACGAGCCGACGATCACCATGGCCAGATAGCCCCCAGTGCCCAGCACACTCAGGCCGCGTTCGTTCTTCAGGAAGGTTGGCAGCCACGAGGTGATGGCGTAGTAGCCGCCGAGCGCGCCGGTGGTCAGCAGGGATGCCCGCACGGTGGTCCAGAGCATGCCCGGCGCGAAGATTTCGTAGAAGCGCGAGGGTGCCTCGGCGTTTTCCACTGCCTTGGCCTTACGATAGACCTCAGGGTCCTTGACCAGGCGGCGAACGAAGATAACGAAGATTGCCGGTACCAGCCCCAGCAGGAACAATGCACGCCAGGCCTGCTCTGCCGGCAGCCAGGAGAACAGCAGCGCATAGAGGATGGCCGTGAGGCCCCAGCCAATTGCCCAGCCGGACTGCACCATGCCCACCGCCTTGCCGCGGTCCTGGGCGCGGATCACCTCGCCGATCAACACCGCGCCGGCGGTCCACTCGCCACCGAAGCCAAAGCCCATCAGGGTTCGGGCAATCAACAGTTGCTCGTAGTTCTGAGCGAAGCCGCACAGGAAGGTGAAGAAGGCGAACCACAACACCGTCAGTTGCAGGGTACGCACCCGGCCGATGCGGTCGGAGAGGATACCGGCCACCCAGCCTCCTACAGCCGAGGCGATCAGCGTGCTGGTGTGGATCAACCCGGCTTCGGTGGTGGTGATACCCCACAGCATGATCAGCGTAGGGATGACGAAACTGAGCATCTGTGTGTCCATGCCGTCCAGGCCATAGCCAATCTTGCAGCTCCAGAAGGTACGTCGTTGCTGTTTGTCGATGTCACGGTACCAGGCGAAAGGCCCGGACGAAGGGAGGGTACTGACCTGCTGCTGCACGCCGGTGGGGTTCATGGATGCCTCGGCTTGTTGGTATTGTTTTATGGGCGACATGAAGCGTCGCGGCCTGGGCGTCATTGTTCAGAGGCCACCTCGCCTGCGTCCAACGAAAAAAACCGCCGGTCTGGAACAAGAAAAACTGATCATGAACCTTCGCTTCCTCGAAACCTTCGTCTGGGTCGCCCGGCTCAAGAGCTTCCGCCTGACGGCAGAAAAGCTGTTCACCACCCAGGCTTCGGTATCCAGCCGTATTGCCGCACTGGAGGCTGACCTGGGCGTGAAGCTGCTGCTGCGTGACTCCCGCGGCGTCAGCCTGACCCCGGAGGGCGGCAAGGTGCTGGAATACGCCGAACGCATGCTGGAAACCGCCAAGGCCATGAAGCAGTCGCTGGACAGCGACCGGGCCAAGGTCGGGCGCATTCGCATTGGGGTAATGGACACGGTGATCCACACCTGGATGAGCGCACTGGTGGCGGAGCTGACCGAGCGCTACCCGCAGGTGGAAATCGAACTGGTGGCCGACACCGCGCTGAACTTGCGCGAGCAGCTGCAGAAGGGCTTTCTTGACGTGATTTTGCAGACCGACTTGCTGCGCGAGCAATCGATCCGCAGCCTCGACCTGGCGCGCTACCCAATGGGCTGGGTGGTGGCCGCAGGCGCCCACCAGCACCGGGACTATGCATCGCTGGCCGAACTTGGGCGCGAGCGCATCATCACCTTCTCGAAGAATTCACGGCCACACCAGGAGGTGCTGAGCTTGCTGCAGGCTGCGGGGGCAGAGGCGCCGCGGTTGAATTGTGTGAACTCGGTGGCGGCGATTACCCGGCTGTTGCGCGACGGTTTTGGCATTGGCGCGCTACCGCCGGCGCTGGTGGATGCCGAGTTGGGCCGGGGCGAGCTGGTGCTGCTGGAAGGGTTACAGCCGCCGCCGAGCCTTGAGCTGGTGGTGGCGTGGCAGACCGGGGTGGCGTTGGTCGATGAGGTGGTTGGGGTTTGCCGGCAGGTGTTGGAGCGGTATGCGCGGGATGTGGGGGGGCAGCGGATCGTGCTGGTCTGAACAACAGTCTCTGCCTGTACCGGCCCTTTCGCGGGCTTGCCCGCTCCCACAGGTACAACCTGGCCCGCCAGGCCTGTGATGATCCTGTGGGAGCGGGCAAGCCCGCGAAAGGGCCGGTACAGGTACAGCAGAACTTAGCGCCAGCTCTCTTTCACCACCCTGCGCCGCCCGCCCAGGATCAGCCAGCCAATCCCCAACAACACGCTTTCGACCACAAAGGCCAGCACAAAACCGGCACCCACACCCCAGCCAATCGCCTCGGGCACCAGCAGAATCTGGTAGCTGTAGCCATTGAGGGTTTCTTCACGCAACTGCGGGTCGGCCTGTACCAGCACATGCCAGGTACGCTCAGCCCATGACCCTTGCAGCACCTGCCATTCGTTTTCCAGCAGTTCGTTGCGGATCATAAGGCTTTCGATGCTGTTGGCATCACTGTTGAACACCGGGTCGTCGCTGCTGCGGTAGTGCTGCAGCAGCGCCTGCAAGTCGACCTTGAAAAAGCGCTCGGCCGTTTGCCGGAACCCATCGAGTGCCTCGCGCGATTCGAACAGGTGCGCCTCGACCCGCTGGCTATAGTCCTTGACCAACCCCGGGACCTGGATACCGGCCAGCAGGCCGAAGGTGAACAACAGCAATCGCAGGTAACTTCTGAACATGCAGCGTCCTTAGCTCTGGCCGTGCGCCACGCACTCGCCGTGCCGCCACAGGGCCCACTGACCCGGCGCGTAGCGGTGCCAGGTCTCGTTCTCGGTCAGGGCCTCGGTAGCAATCACCGTGACCACGTCGTTGGGGGTGGTTTCGGTATGAAAGTCGACGATCAGGTCGACATCCTTCAACCGTGCGGCACCAAATGGCGCACGGCGGGTAATGTGCACCAGCTTGGTCGAGCAAAAGCAGAACAGCCAGTCGCCGTCGCTGAGCATGCAGTTGAACACGCCCTGACCACGGTAGCCGGCACAGGCTTCGACCAACACTGGCAGCAGCTGCTCCACCGGCACCGGTTCGGGGAAAGCGCTGCGGATGCGGTTGAGCAGGTCGCAGAAGGCCGCTTCGCTGTCGGTGTCGCCCACTGGCCGGTAAAAACTGGCCAGGCCCTTGAAGTCACCCAGCTGGCCGTTGTGCGCGAAGCACCAGTTGCGGCCCCACATTTCCCGCACGAACGGGTGGGTGTTGGACAGGCACACCCTGCCGACGTTGGCCTGACGGATATGACCGATCACCACTTCACTTTTGATCGGGTAGCGCTGCACGAGGTTGGCCACTTCCGACTCGCTGCTCGCGGCCGGGTCCTGGAACAGGCGCAGGCCGCGGCCTTCGTAAAAGCCTATCCCCCAGCCGTCACGGTGCGGGCCGGTACGCCCGCCCCGCTGCATCAGGCCGGTGAAGCTGAAAACAATGTCGGTAGGGACGTTGGCACTCATGCCCAGCAATTCGCACATAGGCGTGTCTCCGTTTACAGACGAGGCTCGACCCGGCCTGCGCCACGCGTAGCGGCTGGCGGCAAGTCGTCACGGTAACGGTCGCTGCGCTCGGCAGCCAGCGGCGCCTGGGTGCCGAGCTGGTCATCCTCGGCCCGCTGACGCCTGGCGGCGGCTTCGGCCTGCTCACGGCGTGCGCGCGCGCGCTTTTCCAGCGGCCAGCGCAGCAGCACGAAGAGGAAGTACAGGCCGAAGGCGATCATGCCATACATGGCGAAGTCGGACACAGCGCGCCAGGCGTTGTTGCCGACCTTGAAAGCGACATCCAGCGCAGTGATGGCGATTGCAGGGGCGAAGCTGTCCTTGACCGGGTCGACGATGGTCGGGGTCAGCAGCAGCACCGCCAGCACCACCCGTAGCGGTTCGCGCAGCCAGCGCCACATCCAGCCGGTGAGCTTGAAGCCCACCAGCAGGCACCCTAAGGCGGCTACTGCGTACAAGCCCCAGGCGAAGGTGTAGTCGTTCTCGGTCATGGTGTTCGTGCAAGCCAGGCAAAGAGATGCCTATGATAAACACTTTTCCGGGCACAGGCAACCCCAATCAAGAGATCTTCAATGCCAGCCAAGCCCCAACCCCCGATTGCCCAAGCCGACCAGGCCACCGACCCGTATGCCTGGCTGCAACAGCGCGATACCCCCGAGGTACTCGCTTACCTGCAAGCTGAAAACGCCTACCAGGAAGCCTGCCTGGCCGACCAGGCACCGTTGCGTGAGCAACTGTTCGAAGAGATCAAAGGCCGCATCCTGGAGACCGACCTCTCGTTGCCGGCGCCCTGGGGCCCCTACCTGTACTACACCCGCACCACCGCCGGCGACGAATACCCGCGTCACTACCGCTGCCCACGCCCGGCCGACGACTCGAACACCGTCGATGAAAGCCAGGAGCAACTGCTGCTCGACCCCAACGCCCTGGCCAACGGCGGTTTCCTCTCCCTCGGCGCGTTCAACATCAGCCCCGACCACCGTCTGCTGGCCTACAGCCTCGACACCAGCGGCGACGAAATCTATACCCTGTACGTCAAAGACCTGGCCAGTGGCCGTGTCACTGCCCTGCCCTTCGACAACTGCGACGGTAGCCTGACCTGGGCCAACGACAGCCAGACGCTATTCTTCGCTGAGCTGGACGACACCCACCGCCCATGGCGCCTGCGTCGCCACACCTTGGGCACCGACGCCGCGCACACCGTGTTCGAAGAGCCAGACGGGCGTTTCTTCCTGCACTGCTACCGCACCAGCTCCGAGCGCCAGCTGGTGCTGCTGCTGAACAGCAAGACCACCAGCGAGGCCTGGGTGCTGGACGCCGAAACCCCGCAGGCGCCGTTCACCTGCCTGGCGCCGCGCGTCGAAGGCCACGAATACTTCCCCGACCACGGCCAACTCGACGGCCAGTGGCGCTGGTTCATCCGCACCAACCAGGATGGCATCAACTTCGCCCTGTACCACGCGCCAGTCGCACCAGTGCCAAGCCGCGAACAGTGGCAGGTGCTGGTGGCGCACCGCGACGCGGTCATGCTCGAAGGCCTCAGCCTGAACGCCGGTGCCCTCACCCTGAGCTTGCGCGAAGGCGGCCTGCCGATCATCGAAGTACGCCCACAGGGCCTGCCGGCCTACCGCGTCGAACTGCCAGACGCCGCCTACAGCCTGTACGTGCAGGACAGCCTGGAATTTGCCAGCACTCGCATACGCTTGCGCTACGAAGCGCTCAACCGCCCGGCCCAGGTGCGCCAGCTGGCGTTGTCCACGGGCGCCCAGGTGGTGCTCAAGCAAACCCCGGTGCTCGGTGCATTCGATGCCGATGACTATGTCAGTGAGCGCCTGTGGGCAACCGCAGCGGACGGCACCCAGGTGCCGATCAGCCTGGTACGCCGCCGCCAGGACCTGGGCAAGACCGTGCCACTGTACCTGTACGGCTATGGTGCCTATGGCGAAAGCCTCGACCCCTGGTTCTCACATGCGCGTCTGAGCCTGCTGGAGCGCGGCGTGGCCTTTGCCATCGCCCATGTGCGAGGTGGTGGTGAACTGGGGGAGGCCTGGTACCGTGCCGGCAAGCAGGAGTACAAGCACAACACGTTCAGCGACTTCATCGCCTGCGCCGAGCACCTGATCAGCCAGGGCGTGACGGCCGCCGACCGCCTGGCCATCAGTGGTGGCAGCGCTGGCGGCCTGCTGATCGGCGCGGTGCTCAACCTGCGCCCTGAGCTGTTCCGCTGCGCCATTGCCGAAGTGCCCTTCGTCGACGTGCTCAACACCATGCTCGACCCGGAGCTGCCGCTGACCGTGACCGAGTACGATGAATGGGGCAACCCTGAGGAGCCGGAGGTGTATGAACGGATCAAGGCTTATGCGCCGTACGAGAACCTGAAAGCGCAGGCCTACCCGGCGATGCTGGTGGTGGCGGGCTACAACGACAGCCGCGTGCAGTATTGGGAGGCGGCCAAATGGGTGGCGAAGTTGCGCACGCTCAAGACCGACAGCAACCTGCTGCTGCTCAAGACCGAGATGGGGGCTGGGCATGGCGGGATGAGCGGGCGGTACCAAGGGTTGAAGGATGTGGCCCTGGAGTATGCGTTCGTGTTTGGCGAGCTGGGTATCCTTTGAGAGAGCGGGGGGCGCGTTGCGCCCCTTTCGCGACACAAGGCCGCTCCCACAGGACAGTGGACTGCCCCCCCCCGATGTCGGACATCTGTCCATCTTCTGAGGTGCAGTCCACAGCGCGGAATCCAGTCCAACCTGCGGGAGCGGCCTTGTGTCGCGATGGGCTGCAAAGCAGCCCCAGACGCCCTCAGCTCCCGCCCGTCAATCATCCTCCACAACCGGCTTTGGCGGGTCCTGTCGCAACCCGGGCAATGGCTGATCCTTCGGCGGGCCGGGCACTGGCATCGGCGGCAACAAGGGCGCCCCCGGCTGGCTGTCATAAGCCTTGGGCGGCGTACTCGGGGTAATCTGCGGGTATGGCGTAGGCGTCGGCGTACCGGGCGCGCCGGGTACTGGCGGCGTGAGCCTGGGTGGCGTACTGGCAGCTTCTGCCAAGGGCAGGCCAGCCATCAACAGCGCGGCGAGGATCGCGTGAAACATCAGCAACCTCCTGTCGGGAACCTTTCTACAGGCTACGCCTAATTCAACGCTTTCGCCTGTCCGCCTGACCTGCAAGCGCGCTAGACTCAAAGGCATAACCGTCACTTGCCTGATCAGAACAAAGGAAACACCATGAGCTCCTCCTCTTCTGCCGCCGCCACCGCGCGCCTCGACCGCATCCTGGCCGATGCCAAGCGCGACAAGGAAATGGGCTACCGCGACAAGGCCCTGAGAATGTACCCGCACGTATGCGGCCGCTGCGCCCGCGAGTTCGCCGGCAAGCGCCTGAGCGAGCTGACCGTGCATCACCGTGACCACAACCACGACAACAATCCTCAGGACGGCTCCAACTGGGAGCTGCTGTGCCTGTACTGCCACGACAACGAACACTCGCGCTACACCGACCAGCAGTACTTCAGCGAAGGCTCCACCAGCACCCCGAGCATTGCCAAGGCTACGCACAACCCGTTTGCCGGGCTGGCGGGCATGCTGAAGAAAGACTGACCATCGATTCGCCCCCCGCTGCTACCGGGCAGCCCGTATAATCGCGCTTTTTTTCGCGAAGGGCCCCGGTACGTGGCAAACAAACGATACAGCTGCATCGGCCTGTTCAACCCCAAGTCGGCAGAAAACGTCGGCTCTGTGATGCGCGCAGCGGGCTGCTATGGCGTCAATTCGGTGTTCTACACGGGCAAACGCTATGAACGCGCACGTGACTTCGTCACCGACACCAAGCGCGTGCACTACGACATCCCGCTGATCGGCATCGACGACCTGCAGCGCATTATCCCGCTGGGCTGCACGCCAGTGGCGGTAGAACTGGTGGAGGGTGCGCGGCCATTGCCGGATTACACCCATCCGGACCGGGCCATTTACATCTTCGGGCCAGAGGATGGGTCGTTGAGCGAAGAGGTGCGGGGATGGTGTGAAGAGACTATCTACATCCCGACCGAGGGCTGCATGAACCTGGCGGCAACGGTGAATGTGGTGCTGTACGACCGCTTGGCCAAGGGGCTGAATACCCGCTCGGGGCCCAAGTTCAAATAAAAAGGCCGCCACTGCGGCGGCAGGACAGACCTGCCAACACAGGGCGACCGAGTGCTGAGCTCCGTCAGAACAGCACCGAAACCGGGCCGAACATTGCCTCGACAAACCATGGGTTGTCGCGATCAACGCTGCCGACGATGGTTGGCTGCACGCTCCCCAACCTCGGTTTCGCCCCGTGAACAATGCTGAGTTTCTGCTCGGCGGTGTATTCCAGGTACGACTTGATACGCTTGAAATGCGACTTGCAGACGATGCCGCCCTGCCGATTGTCAGGCGCAGGGATGCCTAGTGCAGCACCTTGCTCTGCAGCACATCGGAACGCCGCCCCAGCACGTTCTCGCTGATCTGCACAAAGTCTTCGGTACTGACGCTGGGCAGGCGCATCAGCCCCCGCACCACATCGTCCAACGAACGTTTGGCCTGGGTGTGAATGCGGATTTCCTTGTCCAGCGCCTGCAACAGCATCACGCCGCGGGCCACCTGGGCCGGGCTTGCGCGCTCACCCTTGAGCCGGTTGACCTTGGCGCCCTGCTTGCTCAGACGCGCCTGCCAGACCTGGTAACGGTCATCACTCATCCCGCCCGAGCGGCGTAGCAACTCGTTGGCGTAATAATCGGTCAGGCTCTCTACCAGCCAGTCACTGCCGTCACGCCCGTGAATCTGCGCGAACAGTTGCACCAATTCGCGCAGCAACGGGCTATTGCCGTTTTCGCTGACCATGGGCCGGGCACTGTTCAGGTACAACGAGCCCTGCGCAGCCATAGCCCCTCGCCACATGCCGTCACGCGCCCCGACCAACAGCAGCTTGGGCGGGTTACGCGGGAACACAGCTTGTAGTTGTGGCCAGACGAATGTGAGCAAGGTCAGGCTGTCCATGCGCCGCATACCCTGCCCCACCGGCGCGGCCACGGTCACTTCGGTCTCGCCCAGGCGAGCGCGGCGGCTGCCCAGGTCGCCGGCAAGCATCCAGCCGGTCGGGCGATCGAACAGGCGCGACACGTTGTCGATGCGAAACTTCCCCTTGCCGATACGCGGCCAGGACGTTTCGATGCTCTTCCAGCCCTCGGGCAGGTCGAAAGCCAGGCGCGCCACCAGCTCGGTACCATCCTGCTGGTCGAGGCGCGCAGGGGGTATCAGCTGGTCGCCGAGGAACAGTGCCCAGTGTGGGGTGATGCGTGATGAATAGGCGCCGCTGGCCAGCTTCTGGTCCAGCTGCACACGGTAGCTGAGGCTGGTCTTGCCGGCCGCTGGCTGCCAGATACCACGCTGCCCCTTCAGCTGCCATTGCCCATCGGCCTGGAAGCCGCTGTAGGCCCCAGCCTTGCCCAGGTCGAAGTCCAGGCTGCGCACGGTGCTGCCTTCGGCCAATGTCACGCGGACCTCGGCCTGGCCGCTGGCAGGCAGCAAGCGCACCTGGTAGTGGAGGTCGACCTTCTTCGCCCAGGCCGGCGAACTGGCCATCAGGCCCAACAGCAACAACAGCTGGCAACGCATACAGAAACTCCTTGTTTCCCCGAGGCAGCGGGCCGCGCCGGTCAGCTGGCGCGAAAGATCAGGTGGTCTTCCCAGTCGTCTTCGTGCACATCGTGTTCACTGAGCATACGCCCCGACTGGGAAATGCGCTGTTCATGAACCTGTTGCCGGTCGCCACAGACCAGGTGATGCCAAGCCGGCAAGTCCTTGCCCTCACTGACCAGACGGTAACCGCAGGTACTCGGCAGCCACTTGAACTGGTCGGCCTTGCCCGGGGTCAGCTGGATGCAGTCTGGCACGTGGGCGAAGCGGTTGGGGTAGTCGCTGCACTGGCACGTATCCAGGTCCAGCAGTTTGCAGGCGATGCGCGTGTAATAGACGCTGTTGTCGTCTTCGTCCTCGAGCTTTTGCAGGCAGCACAGGCCGCAGCCATCGCACAGCGACTCCCACTCTTGCTGGCTGAGCTCTTCGAGGGTCTTGCGCCGCCAGAACGGCGCGTTTTCAGCGATCATCACACAGGGTTCCTGCCTTCATCTTGGGGCCACGGCGCGCGGCGGCGCCAGTCTAGAGCCTGGCCTTCGGCAAAGCCAGACCGCTTGTCAGTCGCGACGGCACGCAGTAGCGTGCGTTTTTCCCGTCCGTTTGCAGGAGCCGCCATGAGCGCCAACCCCCGCATTGCCGATTACGCCATCAACGAGCAGTTCATCAACCGCTGGTCACCACGCGCCTTCACCGCCGAGCCGATCAGCGAAGAAACCCTGCTGAGCTTCCTCGAGGCCGCCCGCTGGGCACCTTCGGCCTATAATTCGCAGCCTTGGCGCTTCCTTTATGCCCGCCGCGACACGCCTAACTGGGAGCGTTACCTGAGCCTGCTGGTGCCATTCAATCGCAGCTGGGCGCAACAAGCGTCGGCGCTGGTGCTGGTCATTTCGAAGACTACCTTCGCGGCCCCGGGCGCTACGGAAGAAAAACCGGCCCTGTGGCACACCTTCGACACGGGCTCTGCCTGGGGGCACCTGGCCCTGCAGGCCAGCATCAGCGGCTGGCATACCCATGGCATGGCCGGCTTCGATCAGGACCTGGCACGTCAGGAACTGAAGATTCCCGAAGGTTACGCACTGCATGCCATGGTGGCGATCGGCAAGCTGGGGGACAAGGCCAGCCTGGATGAAGCCCTGCAGGCGCGTGAAGTGCCGAGCCCGCGCAAGCCGCTGAGCGAGCTGGCTGCTGAAGGCGATTTCAGCCTGTAAGGTTTGTGTTGGCCGTGCTGGCCTCTTCGCGGGCAAGCCCGCTCCTACGGGGGATCACCACCCTGTGCTGGAGGGGTTTACCCGCGAAGAGGCCGGTACGGGCCACAGCAATCAGTAGCCCCGGGCGAAATCGACTTCGCCACGCAACCCCTGCCCCGCCGCATACGCTCGCACATTCTCCGCAAACAAGCGCACCATCGCCGCCGGCGAGGTGGGCGCCGAGCTGTGCCCGGTCAGCAGCAAGCCCCAGGCGGTCCAGAACGGGTGTTGCTTGGGCAGCGGCTCCTGGCGGCACACATCGATCACCGCACCGGCCAGATGGCCCTCCTTCAACGCCTCGACCAGGTCGGCATCGACCACCGCCACACCACGTCCGGCATTGATGAACAAGGCCGAGGGCTGGAAGCACTTGAACAGCGCTGCGTCATACAGGTCATGAGTCGCCGGGGTATCCGGCAGCAGGTTCAGCACGTAGTCGACCTGGCCAACCAAGCGCGGCAGGTCGGCCAGCGCCGCCACCTCGACGAACGGCGCCTGCTCACGGGCGCTGCTGGCAACGCCGTACAGCGCCACACCAAACGGCTGCAGGAACTCGGCCACACGCTGACCAATGTCGCCTACACCCACAATGAGGACCTTGCGCCCTTCCAGGCTGCGCCCCGGGCGGTCATCCCACCGCCGCTCGACCTGGCTGACCAGGCGCGACAGCACCTCACGCTCATGGCCTAGCATATAGGTGAGCATGTACTCGGCCATCACCTGCCCGAAGATGCCTACTGCGCGGCTCAGGCGGTAATCACGCGGCAGGCCGTCGGCCAGCAACGGCGTGATACCCGCCCATGTCGACTGTATCCAGCCAGGCTTGTGGCCTTGGCGCAGCAGACTGGCCAGCAAGTCCGGCTGGCCCAGCCACACCGGGCACTGCGGTGCCTGGCGGGCCAGTTCGGCAGAGTCGCCGCTGGTCAGCACTTCCAGTTCTGGCGCGGCGGCGCGCAAAAGCCCGGCGTATCGAGCATGGTCATGCTCAGCGATCAGTACACGCATGGTCAGACGGGGTCGTTTCGGCGCAGCAGCTCTTCGGGCAGGTGCTCGATGTACTCATCTTCCAGCGGCGGCATCTGCAGGTGGTAGCCTTGGCTTTCGAGGTTCTCCAGCACCTTGGTGATGTCCTCGCGGGCCAGCTTGCGCTCAGGGCTGAGCACCAGGTCAAAAGCGTGCACGGGGGTGCCGAAGAACGGCAGCAGGCCTTCAGGCACGCGCTCCAGGCCGTCAGCCTTGAGTACGTACAGGTACATTTCGTTCTTGCGTGGGCTCTTGTAGATCGAGCAAATACGTTTCATCGGGTTTCTCCGGCACCTGCCAGGTTCTCCAGCAGGGCCTGGCCCATGCGCTCACGGCGCCAGCCGCGCAGCGAATCGGGCAGTTGATAAGGGCCATTGGGGTATCCGCTCTTGAGCAGCGCCTCCAGGGCTTTCTTGCGCAGCATCAACTCGGGCGCAATCCCCAGGCGCTCGCCTTCGGCCTGGCCGATGGCACGCAGCTGCTTGAGAAGGCCCGCAGCCTCGATCGGCAGCGGCTCGGGCAAGGGCGCAGGCCATTGCTCGGCAGGCAGGCTGGCGGCGCGCTTGATCAGCTGGATGAGGCACTCGCCGTCCTGACGAATGGTGCGTGGGTGCATCTCGTCGATCTTGGCCAGGGCCGACAGGTTGTTCGGCTGGCTTTTGGCCATGGGCCACAGCGAGTGCTCCTTGAGGATACGATTACGCGGCACATCGCGGTTGCGCGCTTCGCGTTCGCGCCAGGCGCACAGCTCACGTAGCACTGCCAGTTGTTGAGGCGCCAGCTTCCAGGCCAGCTTGACGTCGCGGTACAGGCTTTCAGGCTCGACTTCACGGCGCAACGCAGCTACCAGCTCGGCGCCGTCTTCCAGCACCCAGGCATACTTGTCGTCACTCAGCCGCGGGCGCAGCACGCTGAACAGCTCGGCCAGGTGCACGGCATCTTCGGCAGCGTAGCTGACCTGGGTTTCCGAGAGCGGGCGTTGCAGCCAGTCGGAGCGGGTTTCGCCTTTGGGCAATTCGATGCCCAGCACTTCCTGCACCAGCCGCGAATAGCCCATGGAGAAGCCCAGGTTCAGGTAACCGGCGGCCAGCTGAGTGTCGAACAGCGGCTGAGGTAGCTTGCCGGTCAGGCGCAGCAGCACTTCAAGATCTTCGCTGCAGGCGTGCAGCACCTTGACCACACCGCTGTCTTCCAGCAGGTCGGCCAAGGGTTGCCAGTTGCCGATCAGCAGCGGGTCGATCAGAAAGGCGCGTTGGCCGTCGCCGATCTGAATCAGCCCGGCTTTCGGGTAGAAGGTGTCGACCCGCATGAATTCGGTGTCGACGGCGACGAAGGGCAGCAGGTGCCAGTCGCGGCAGTGTTCGGCCAGGCTCTGGTCGTCACGGATCCAGTGAATTTCGATGGCCACAAGGCTCTCCCACTAACATTGGCGCGCAGTATATACGGCGCGGGCACTGCGGGTGAAACTGTCCCGCTTTTCGGGGGCAGTCCACCCTGTGGGAGCGGGCGCACCCGCGAATGAAGGCAACACGGTGTATGGCCCGGGCTTGCCCGCTCCCACAGGGATCGCCCAAGCTTGCATGAAACGCGACTGGCTTCAGCGCTTGGCCGCCAGCCAGGGCCGGCAACTGGCGAACATGTCCAGCGACTGTTGGTAGAGCTCGGTATGCACCTGCAACAGGCCAAGCATCGAGTGGAACAGGTTGTCCTGGGACAGCGGGGCATCGCTGAGCCGTGCCAGGCAGTCGGTATCGACGCCGAAGTCCTCCTTGTAGCTGTCGGAGAACCAGGTCAGCAGTGGTATGTGCTTCTGCTGCTCGGGAGCGATGGCGTACGGCGTACCGTGCAGGAACAGGTTGTACTCGCCCAGCGACTCGCCGTGGTCGGACAGGTAGATCATAGCGGTGTCGACCTTGTCTTGCTTGCTGCGCAGGGTATCGATCAGCGAGGCCAGCACCTTGTCGGTATAGGCCAAGGTGTTGTCGTACCCGTTGATGATTTCCTCCTCGCTGCACTGGTTCAACGCGTTGCTCTGGCACACCGGGGTGAAGCGCTCGCCATCACTGGGGTAGCGCTTGAAGTACTCTGGGCCGTGGCTGCCCATCTGGTGCAGCACCAGCACGGTGTCCTTGTCGAGGTTGTCGATCAACGCGTCCAGGCCTTGCAGCAGGATCTGGTCATGGCATTCGCCATCGGCGCACAGCTGCGGGTCCTTGAGGTTGCTGACGTCGATGAACTGCACGCGATCGCAGGTGCCTTTGCAGCCCGACTGGTTGTCACGCCACTGCACGGCCAGGCCGGCACGCTGCAGGATGTCCAACAGCCCTTCGCGGTTCTTCGCTACGCGGGCGTCGTAGTCCTTGCGCTTCATGCCCGAGAACATGCAAGGCACCGAAACCGCCGTTTCCGTACCACACGAGTGCACGTCGGAAAACGCCAGCAGGCCCTGCTCTTTGGCAAGATTGGGCGTGGTATCGCGGTCATAGCCCAGCACGCCGAAATGGTCTGCCCGGGCACTTTCCCCGACCACCAGCACGGTCAGCGACTTGCGCTCATGTTTTTGCCAGGCCGCATCACGCTTGGCATCTTCACCATAATGCTGGAACGGGCGCGAGGCCGTACCGACACGCTCGCTGACATAACCAATGGAGGCCCCGACGATATTGCTGGGGGTGAGCATCAGGCGCAATTCATGGTGATTGCGAAACAGCGACGACAGCCCTTGATAATTGACCAACGCTACCGAGCCAATGGTCACCACACAGGCACCACTGACCAGCAACTTGCCCAGCAGCTCGCGGTGCCACGGGCGGTAGGCGATTTGCGCCTTCCACAGCAGCACCGATGGCAGCACACCCAGCAGCAGGATATACGCGGCAAACTTGAACGACATCAAGTCGCGCACTTCCGCAACATTGGTCTCGGCCATATTGCGGAACATGGCGGCGTCAATAAGTACGCCGTACTGGTTCATGAAGTAAGCCACGCCCGCGCCACTCATGAACAACACGATAAGTACCGGCTTCAATACATACCGGAAGGCAAGTAACGTGAGGACAAGATTGAAGGCGAAAAGCATCAGCACAGCAAACGCCAGACTCAGCCACAACCCTGACAGGCCAGCAGGAACCGCCGCTTGCAGGTGCTCCCAGAGGAACATGTTGAAGCCGATCAGCAGGTAAAGACTGGCCAGCAGCGTGACCCATTCAGTCCGCAGGGATTTGAAGTTGAGCATTAGCGTTCGCAATCAAGAGTGATTATCACCCCCAGGCCAGATGGCACTGTGGGAAAGTTGGGCGAACTCTAGAAAGCACGTCATCAATTTTTCGTGAAAAACTCGGTAACAATTTCGTGAGGGTGCGTCTTTTACCAATTATCTCAAAACCATTCAGCTGCCATTCAGCCTGAACCGCCGTCACAAGCCTGCGCAAAGACAGCTATTCTCAATGGTCAGGACCTTACCGACAACCCTGACAGAGGTGAAGAAATGCCAGTTCCGCACGATCTGCTCGCTGACCTGCACGTTACCGCTGATGCATTCCAGGCACTCATAGAGAAGGATCAGGACCTGCACAAACTGCACAAGGAGTACAACGCCAAGGACAAGGAGGTGGTAGCCGCCGAAGGCAACGGCACCAACGACGAGGCCGTCAACCGCCTGCGCAAGGAAAGGTTGCTGATCAAGGACAAGATCGAACGGATCATTCATCCGCCCAAATCCTGACAGGCATTTATTGAATCCACCGGCCTCTTCGCGGGTAAGCCCGCGAAAGGGCTGGGCCTGCAGGCCAATGTCCCTGGCCGGTCAACGTTGTCGCCGCCAC